>JAEOTI010000030.1 GCA_016839955.1 Candidatus Hodarchaeota archaeon
CTAGCCATGAATATGGAATTCTCTTGCCAAATGAATTTGAAAAGGCTATTAGAAGCCTTAGATCAATGCCGAATGAGATGAATAGGGTTATTTTACGGCAAGAAATAGTTGCTAACTCCCTAGGATCGAAATTGAAACCTGCTAGAAGTGCTTTCTTCTTAGCCAGAGGAAATTCGTTACCAACAGCTATGGAAGGCGCCTTAAAACTTAAAGAAATTTCGTATATTCATGCAGAAGCCTACCCTGCAGGAGAATCGAAACACGGACCAATTGCTTTAGTCGAAAAAGGTTTTCCCGTGATTTTTGTGGCTCCAGATGATGAAACATCCATTTCTTTACAAGGAAATATCGAAGAGATGAAAGCACGAGGAGCATGGATAATTTCAGTGACTCATGACACATGTAAGGAAGTCATAGAACGATCTGATGATACACTCATTGTGCCTTCAGTCCTTAACAATTTGATCACAAACCCGATCCTTTTCACCGCACCCCTTCAATTATTGTCCTTTTATGCGTCCATTGCCCGTGGAGCATCGCCGGATACCCCTAGGAATTTGGCCAAAAGTGTCACGGTCACTTAGAGTTCTGTATTCATTTTTCCTGACTTTACTTGCAATTTCATTAATTTTGATGTTTCTGTTTAACAATTGGAAATGTAAGAGCTCAGAAATGGGAAATTCAGAATTAAAATTCAAAAACTAAACCGTCAATTAATACGTCAATGATAGAGTTAGATTGGAGTTAATTGTTAGAATTAATCTCTTTTTGTAATTTCTTTAAGTTCTTAATAATTATAGAGTCATCCAATAAATTATTTACCTTCAATGGATGTAAAGCAAGAGGAAATAACTGTTGGGTTTCATTTAATAGATATTTAACTGATTCTACTTTCATTAATCTAGAAAGGAATTTAATCCTTCGTTTGGGATAATAAATGAATAGCATTTCATCTAAAATCGTTAGATTTTTCAAAATATCAACTATTCCGAAGGAATAATTGACAGCATTTCGATAATAATTTCTCATCGGTGTAATTCCCACATCTTCAAATAATTTTGGAATCATTTCATCTGATTTATGACATGTTATTGTTATACGACATCTCTTTCTTCCTCCACCTGCCCACCCATCCCCTTCCATGATGCCTAAGAGAAACAACCAGCAATTAGAATAAGTAGAATGATTGAGAAGGTGCTTTTGTATCTTGGTTAGCAATCTGACATGGAGTTTCATTACTAGACCGTTGTTATCTCTAATTCTTAACGATCCTAAAGGATTGTATTTTCGGATCTTTTGACTTGCCTGCGATTCGAGAACATAGATTTTGGATTTTAGGATTATTAAATTGGCCTTATTTTTCCATGTTTCAATTAACCTATCCTTTAATTCATCGTTCTTTTCGATCTGAATTTGTTTCTTGGTGAATGTCAGATCGTACACAAGATTGTCATTCAAGACTAGAAAATGGTATTGTCTGATATAATAAACCGCTTGCTCGGGAGTGGAAGCGTTGATGGCCCAAGCGTGCCCTTTCTTCGTACCATCAGCATAGTAACAACCAAAGTAGTGGATAAAATCTGGAAGGCGGATAGTAATGGGGGTGATAATGGGTTTATGCCGACCTAGGAAAATGATCATTTTGTCAGAATCAATTTTTCCTATGGCCGCGTCTGGGAACAGATTTGGTAAATAGAGGGTTTCATTATCTCCCTGGAAGCGATCCGGTCTGAGTCGTTCGACTTTCTTAGTAAACCTCACTAAAGTAGGGATTCCAGTTGGTATCTCTTGGAGTCGAATTGTAAAGTAATACTCATTGGTGCGATCTTTTCGATCAAGCTCTGTAATAATAATAATTTCTCGATATACCTTCGACCCAACTCGGAGTTCTACCTCGTAAAGGTCATCAGATTGAATGTTGTTAGCTTCCACAACGGTATATGGGATTTGTACGCGTTTATCCGTTAAAATAGCCGCTTGCCAGTCCTTGGATGGTTTCAAAACAACTTGGATCGTTTCACCAGCGAGTTTTTGCCCAATATAATATGTCTTCGGAATGTAGAATCCCCAGCAGTCTTTATTCTTTGTTAGGCGTAGTGTGACAGGGAAACTGCTTGTATATGTCGTAATTTGAAGTTTGTACCACTCTTTCAAGATTAATGTTTTTCGAAAGGTTGCTGGAACAGTTATCCAGCCTGTAGATCCTCTGGCATTCCCCTTTCGTACGTTTGGTGACCAGATAATGGTAGTCAGATCCCTTACCTCAGATAATTGAAAAAAAAATCGTTTAATTACTCAAAAACTCAATAATGGTACCATAACTTCTTAAACATTCTTTAACAAAACCCACACCCCATTGTTTTGATGTTTATAAACGCCGGGATTCAAAATTAAATGAATTCGAGAGTAATTAAAGAAGAAAATCTATATGAATACCCTAAAACAGTCAAGCAAAATTATAGAACTAAGTAGATAATACGAATTTTTAAGAAATTGGGGGCGAAAGATGAGAATTAATCTCTTTTTGTTGATTTTTCCTATCGTTGCTTTTTTCCTAATTCCTGGAACACTAACAATGAGTAATAAAGTTAAAACTGAACCATTGCCATTTACCATCTTTACTGTGGATGACTCTGGGCGAATTTTGGGCAACACTGGTATTGCCATAGACGGGAAAGGGAATGTCCATATTTCTTACTTCGACAGCGTTAGTTTTGACTTGAAATATGCTTATCGAGATGATTCTGGCTGGCATATCTCGACGGTGGATAGTTATCTTAATATTGCGACATATGGTTCCATTGCTATTGACAAAAGTAATTTTGCGCATATAAGCTATTGGGATATGTCAAATTTGAAATATGCGTACCAAGATGAGAATGGTTGGCATACCTCGACTGTGGACAGTGAAGGGCAAGTTGGCATGTATAATTCATTAAAATTAGACAGTAGCGGATTCGCGCATATTAGTTATTATGATTGGACAAATGATTCTCTAAAATATGCATTTCAAAATGAGAGCGGTTGGCACAGACAAACAATTGATAGTACAGGGCTTGCTGGGAAATGTACGTCTCTTGCTTTAGATGATAATGGTTTTGCCCATATTAGCTATATTGATCGTGGCAATGGAGTATTGAAATATGCCTACCAAAATGCGAGTGGTTGGCATTTCTCTACACTGGACAATATTGGACAAACTGGTTGGAGAACATCTATCGCGCTAGACTCAAATGGTTATCCACATATCAGCTACTGTGATCATTATAGCGCTAATTATCCAGATTCATTGAACTATGCCTTCTTAAGTGACACAGGTTGGTCCTTCATCATCATAGACAGTGGAACGGGGATAGGATATAGATCATCGCTAGCCCTAGATGAAAAAAATTATGCTCACATCAGCTATTTTGACGGGATTAATGATGATTTAAAATATGCTAGGCAGGAAGGAAATGAATGGAAAGTAACAAAGGTAGACACCAATGGAGACGTTGGTGGGCGTTCATCGCTAGCATTGGACGGGAATGGGTATGTACACATTAGTTATTGTGATTATACGAACCATAATTTGAAGTATGCATGCCAAACAGGTCAAGTACCATCAGATTCAAGTGAATATCCTGAGAGTAGTTCTTCAACAAGTCAACAAGACAGTTCATCGTCAGGAAATACAGAATCGTCAAGTAATAATACCTTAATAACAGGAGACACAATCAATTCACAAGTCTTCTCAGTTGTAATAGCTATTCTCATTATACTAGTCCTTAGAAGACGACATTAATGGCAATAATTCACCAATGAGATGAAATTTCATTATTTTAAAAGCAAAACAGTAAATCCTGAAAACCTTGACCTTTTTTAAAGAAAAAACTAGGAAACCATACTTCGAAGAATCAAATGTTTTATGAAGAATTTGAAAAAACATTGCATGGAGATGAGAGTAACGTCCTACATTGGTGGTCTTTCAGTCGGGTTATCTACCGATGAAGCAGTGATAATGGCTGCTGAAAGGAAATTGGCATATGGTACTTTGATTCAAAGTAAATCAGGGATTCAAAAAGTAATCCCAATTGCTGACCATCTTGCAATTTCAGCGACGGGTATTCCCGGTGATATCCAGCATTTAGCTCGAATTATTACAGCTCAAGCTGAATTGTATTTTTTAGACCATAATAAACCAATTTCTTGCCGTGCAGCAGCGAAAGTCCTGAGCAATTACCTCTTTAGTACACGTATTTCCTTCCCAAAATATATAGAGCCCATGATTGGAGGACTTGACACAAAACCTAGATTATTTCTTCTAGACCTTGCTGGATCAGTTATCGAAGAAAATTTTGCTGCAACAGGTACAGGAACTCGATTAGCTATGGGGATATTCGAAGATAATTATGAAAATCAAATGGAGACTCCAAAAGCCGAAGAATTAGTCATTAGAGCAATGAAAACGGGGAAAGAACGTGATACTGCCAGTGGAGACGTAATTGACATTATTATCATTGAAAAAGACAAACTTACAACTGAAGAAATCCAAATAAGTTAGCCTTGAGGTAATACTTCTTTAAATTGGAGCTTGAAAGTGAGTACTCCCGACTATATCTATATATCACCTACAGTGAGAGATTCACTTACTAAGTTGATTTTTTCTTCTCAAGAAGAAACTTGTGCTCTGCTTTTTGGGAAGAAAATCGGAAAATCTATTTATTATAATGAAATGGTTGTTTCTGAAAACATTAAACACTCCCCCGATAGTTTTGAAATGGCTCCAGACTTTATTTGGAAAACCATTACGAATTATGAAGAGAAGCATTCCGATATGACAGTTATGGGCATTTTTCATAGTCATCCTTCAAAGGAATGCACTCCATCCAAAATTGATCTTCAATGTATGCGAGGATGGGATATTCCGTGGTTAATTGGTTCAAACGTAAGCAACTTAATGATAAAAGCGTTTTTACTCCTAAAAGACCAAGTATACGAGGTTCCAGTGCGATTTAATGATTTTAAAGAAGGATTGACGTGAGAGATTTATATAAAAAAAGAAAGTGTAAGGAAAATATGACTGAAGAAATTATTGTTATGGGGAGTTACCTTGTCTGCTCGTGCATTTATCTTAGTTAATTGTTCATCTGGCAAAGAAGCGGACGTCCTTGCACTTGTAAAGACATTAGGTGACACTATCGTTGAGAGCTACGCTGTCTATGGATTGCATGACTTAATTATTCATCTCCAAGCAGAATCATTAGAGTATCTCCAGGATCAAATAGTTCAAGAAATCCGAAAATTACCCAATGTGCGCCAAACAATGACTCTTCCCGTTGTTAGAGAATAGTAGAGCTCACCCAATAATTATTTTAAGTAATAATTTTAGGAAACGACCAATTTTTTTCAACAGTCTTTATAGGCGCCTTTTCAGAAATATTCCATCTTGAATCACAAGTTATGTGAGAAAAACTGGTAATTTGCGTATTACCTGGGGAACACACCTCATTATATTGATGACTAATTGTAGTAACTGTTGAATCCCTCAGTGCCACATGAGGGAATTTCATAAAGGAAAAATCAAAGAAAAGTCAAGGAATAAGAGGAGTAGAAATAATAATGATGCGTTTGGTGACCGTTCATTTACCTGAAGATTTTGTTGAAGGATTAGACGAACTAGTTAGGCTAAAGAGATATCCAAATCGTAGTGAAGCTATTCGTGTTGGAATTAGGGACCTCCTAAAAGATGAACTCTGGATTCTGAAGTATCCCCAACCAATGGAACATTAATTTTTCCATTGGTCGGGGATAAAATCCTTGGGGCATCTTCTTGTGAAAATTAAGTCACCATTGCCACCAACGTTTATCCCTACTTCGTTCCACTGGGCCTACAAAGGGCGATGAGGTTCCACATTTTCTACAATTATCTTTTGAGATATCATACTCTTTTAATTCTACAGAAAACCCTGTTCGTTTTACTAAAGTCGCATTACAGTTGGCACATAAAGTATTATTCCCAGAATTAATCACATTTCCAACATAAACATGCTTCAGGCCTTCATTTTGCGCAATTTCTCGCGCTCGATGGATTGTATCTACTGGGGTTGGAGGAACGTCATCCATTTGATAATGAGGAAAAAAACGGCTAAAATGTACAGGAATCTTATCAGCACTCAGATTAGTTATCCATTGAGAAAATTTTCGGATTTCATTTTCAGAATCATTGTATCCTTTGATAACTAGGTACGTTAGTTCTATATGAATCCCTTTTTCAAACCAAAGCTCTGCAGTTCTTAGAACAGGTTCTAGTTTTCCATAGCAATTATCTTTGTAGAAGTCCTCAGTGAAGGCCTTAACATCAATATTTGCGGCATCAATAAATGTTCCAATCTCTTTTGCTGGATCTTCCATTACATAACCATTTGTCACAAAAACAACTTTGATATCGTTTTCATGAGCCAATTTTGCAATGTCTCTGGCATACTCAAACCAAATGGTAGGTTCGTTATAAGTTAAGGCGATACTTGGACACTTTGATTTTTGAGTTTGGACAATAACCTCTTCTGGGGACACTTCTCGGAGTTTTAAACTCTCTTCTTCCCCTTTCGTTTGTGAAATTGACCAATTCTGGCAATGTTGGCAACCTAGGGAACAACCGATAGATCCAAGACTCATAGTTGCGCTACCAGGCATGAAATGGTACAAGGGCTTTTTCTCTATTGGATCTGGATGAATACTGCTTACTCGACCATATGTAAGAGGAATAAGTTTGTCTCCTTCCCTTTTTCTGACTCCACACCAACCTATTTTCCCATCGCCTATCATGCATCCTCGTGGGCAGAGTTCACACTTTAATTTCTCATTTAAATGATAGTAGGATGCTTCCAAATGTTCCACCTTCAGCTTGTCAAGAACCAGCTTCAGTATAAATATGAATATGGGGACGAATTTTAAATCTTTAAATGCTCAGTTCTTCTAATAATCTCATTTTGTAGTTCAGGAGTGAGATCAACGAAATAATCACTGTATCCTGCAACTCGGACAATCAAATCACGATACTTTTCTGGATTAGCCTGTGCTTCTTTCAATGTTTCAGTCGTTACAACATTAAATTGGATATGATGACTGTCTAACCGAAAATAGGCACGAACTAAATGCATCAGTTTTGTAAGTCCGTCTTCTGTCGCCAATAACTGAGGAGAAAACTTCTGATTAAGTAAAGTTCCACCTGTTCGCAAATGGTCTATCTTTGACACTGACTTAATCACAGCAGTAGGACCTTGTCGATCTGCTCCTTGTACAGGAGATATTCCTTCAGACAATGGTTCTCCTTTCTTCTTTCCATCAGGAAGTGCTCCTGTTATTTGACCAAAATATATATGTACAGTTGTTGGTAATAAATTAATTCTGTGATGTCCTCCTTTTGTATTTGGGCGACCGTCAATGTTTGAAAAATAACTTTCGAAAACCCACTGCATTATTTCATCCGCATAATCGTCATCGTTTCCATATTTGGGAGTGGCGTTTACAAATCGCCGTCTTAAAGCATCATAACCTTCAAAATTAAGAGTAAGCGCGTTCAGGAGATCTTGCATATTTATATGCTTGTGATCATATACATTATACTTAATAGATGTCAAGCAATCGGTAATTGTTCCAAGACCGACACCTTGAATATATGTACTATTATATCGAGCGCCTCCTGCGTTGTAATCCTTTCCCGTCGCAATACAATCATCAATTAGAAGAGATAAAAAGGGGGCAGGCATGAAATGGGCATAGATTTGTTCAATGATATTATTCCCTAATATTTTGATATTTATAAAATAACGAAGTTGCTCTTCAAAAGCTTCATAGAACGCTGAAAAACTCTCAAATATCGTAGGATCTCCTGTTTGGACTCCAATTAGATTTCCGGTAAGGGGATCTATTCCATTATAGAGAGTAATTTCAAGAATTTTTGGAAGGTTGAAATAACCAGACAAGATATATGATTCTGTTCCAAACGCGCCTGTTTCGACACAACCACTTGCACCACCTTTTCGAGCGTCTTGTAAGGACTTTCCTTGTCTAACAAGTTCCTGAATAATGGCCTCTGTGTTGAAAATAGAAGGTTGACCATAACCCGTCTTGATTATCCGCAAAGCGCGTCTTATTAACCGATCGGGGTTTTTCTTACTGAGTTGAACCATCGAGCTTGGTTGTAGTAATCTCATTTCCTCGATTACTTCTAAGAGCAAATATGATAATTCATTGGTTGCATCAGAGCCATCTTCTTTGACACCCCCAATGTTAATCAAACAAAAGTCAGTATAGGTTGCACTTTCTCGAGCCGTTATGCCTACTTTACAGGGAGCTGGTTGATTGTTGAATTTTATCCAAAAAGCTTGTAGCAACTCCTTAGCTTGTTCTTGGGTTAAAATTCCTTCTTCAAGCTCTTTTTTATAGAAAGGGTAGAGATGTTGATCCAACCTTCCAGGGTTAAATGAATCCCACGTATTTAACTCGATTGTTACTCCTAAATGAACAAACCAATAGTATTGTAGAGCTTCCCAGAAAGTTTCTGGTTTATTTGCGGGGACTTTCTTACAGATTTTAGACATCCTACGAAGTTCATCTGCTCGTTTAGAGTTGTTTTCTTGTTCTGCCAACTCATTTAAAAGAATTGAATAACGTTTTGCAAAAGAAATCAGCGCATTAGCCGCAATATCCATTGCTTTAAGTTCTTCGCGTTTAAAATAAGCATCTGGGTCTTGAAAAAAATCTAAACTGTTAATTGCTAGCTGAATATCTTTCTTAAGGTCATTAAAACCTTGATGATAAATTTTGTCACCCAAAACTGTGTGTCCGGGTGCTCGTTGCTCTTGAAATTCAGTAAAGATTCCTGCTTCATAAGCTATTTTCCATTCTTTTGACATGGCTGAGAAAATTTTATCCCGGATTGCTTTTCCAGACCAAAATGGAATAATAGTTTCTAAAAAAGTCTTTTTTGTGCTTTCATCCACAGAGAAAGGGATCTTTTCTCTTGTATCTACAATGTCAAGGTCATTCAAACTATGAACACATAGTTCAGGAAAAGTTGGTGTAGCTTTCGGTTTGGATCCTTTTTCACCAACTATCAATTCTCCAGCGTTAATGCAAAGCGTTTTCTTTTCCAAGATATATTTAAACGCCATTGCTCTCTGTACGGAAGTTGATACCTTATCCACTACGTCACTGGAATAAAATTGAGTTAATAATACTGCTCTTTCGGGATCAAGTTGCGGAATTGCTTCTAGACTTTGTTTTTTCAGAGTTTGAATACGGTCTGACACAGGTGATGCTCCAGAGGACATCGTTTAACCTCCAATGGTAACAGAAAGACCTAAATCTGTAAAAAAGTCTTTTAATTGTTCTAATCTCGTGGGTGTGGGTGGTTTTACATATTCTAATTTGTAAACCCACCCTAAGCGTTCGTACTTCCTTTTACCAATTTCATGGTATGGAAGCAAGTTAATATGTTTAGTACATTTTAACTTTGCAATAAAATTCTTCATAAGTTTCATTTCTTGTTCTGTTTCCGTAATTCCGGGAATAACTGGAAAACGAATCTTAATTTTTTTACATTCACTATCTAGTTTATGAAAGTTATATAGTATTGAGCTATTAGAAACGTTAGTGTATTTTTGGTGCCTTTTATCATCTAAGAGTTTAATATCGTACAAAAAAAGATCAATCTTTTCTTTAATTCTTTCAATAACATTCCAAGGTGCATAGCCACATGTATCAAGGATTGTGGGGATTTCTCTACTTTTACACTCAGATAAAATGGCTTCCAAAAATACTGGTTGTACTAATGGTTCTCCTCCCGAGAAGGTCACACCACCTCCTGATTCATCGTAAAAGACTGAATCTTTTTCGATTTCCGCTATTAAATCCTGAACAGAAATTTCACGACTAATTGCTATTTGATGAAACTCTGATGGTCTTAAACTATCTAATTGGAGCTTTTGGCCTTCAGGGTTGTGACACCACCAACACGAGAGAGGACAGCCTTTGAAAAAAACCGTGGTTCGAATCCCAGGGCCATCATGAAGAGCATATTTCTTTATGTCAAAAATTATGCCCTTAATTGTCATAATATTAGGTCTACCACCATATAATTTGTTAAAAAGAATTCTATTTTTTGGATTTAGACTAATACTTACTGATTATAGATTACTAAATATTGATGATTTACTCTTGCTCAAACTTTTTAACCAGTACATTTAAGCAATTGTTCATTCTTTAGGTAATCTGTGTATTATAGATGCTTATTATTTAATATTAAAGGTGGATTAGATGCAACCGAAAGAAGTTTTTCAAAAAATTCGAGGTCATCTCATTGAACACCATGAATATTGGGATAAATGTATCCCATTGATCGCCTCCGAAAATGTTACAAGTATAGCTGTCCGTGAAGCTGAGATATGTGATTTTCAACACCGTTACGCCGAAGGATGGGTTGGTGAGCGTGTTTATGCAGGCTGTAAATATATCGACAAAGTTGAGGAAATTTGTTTAGATTTACTTAAAGATGTCTATAATGTCCCATTTGCAGACGTTCGTCCCATTTCTGGTGTTGTGGCTAATATATGTGTTTATACTGCATTTGCATCGGCAGGAGACCTGATGATGGCGATTTCAATTCCTGTAGGAGGTCACATCTCATTTGGTCCTTATCGTGCACAAAGTGGCGCAGTTATTGGGGGAACTGCAGGTGCAGTTAGTAGACTTGAAGTTGATTATATTCCATTTGATCGCCGAGGATTGAATATCGACTTAGATAAAGCAGAGGCAGCTATTAGAGAGAAGAAACCAAAATTAGTTCAATTCGGGGCCAGTGTGTTTCTTTTCCCTCATCCGGTAAAAGAACTTGCTCCAGTCGCCAAAGAAGTTGGAGCTCATGTTAATTATGATGCTGCCCATGTCTCTGGTCTGATAGCTGGCAAAGCCTTCCAGGATCCCATTCGTGAAGGTACCGACACAATGACTTTCTCCACGCACAAAACTTTCTTTGGACCGCAACATGGTTGCGTCTTAGCATCACGAGAAGAATTATCTGAAACCATAAAAATGGCTGCATTTCCAGGAGCAACTAGTAATCATCATTTACATACACTAGCAGCGCTTGCTGTTGCTACAGCAGAGATTCAAGAGTTTGGAAAAACCTATGCAAAACAGGTAATCACAAATGCGAAAGCGTTAGGTCAGTCCCTTTATGAGAGGGGATTTGATGTCGTATGCCCCGATAAAGGATTTACTGAATCCCATACATTACTCGTAGATATTTGTAAACTCTCTGATTCTATAGGACTGGGTGGTGATATTGAAAAACATCTAGAAAAAGCCTATATCATCCTTAATCGAAATCTTTTACCTTGGGACATTATGGAAAAACGACATTACACAAATCCTGGTGGAATCCGACTCGGAACTTCAGAAGTTACTCGAATTGGAATGAAAGAAAGTGAAATGGATCATATAGCTGAATTAATGAAGAAATTATTGTTTGATAAGAAGAGCCCAGAGTCAATCACCCAAGAAGTAACAGAATTTCGGAAGGATTTCAGGGATATTCATTATGCTTTCGAGTCAGGAACCAAAGCTTATGAATATATATCAATTATTTAATGAGGGAAAGTGTTTTGACAAAAGCTGAGGAGATCTGTGCAAAGATCTCACCATCTATTGCACCAGAATTCTTTGAAGGGAAAAGAGAAATAGAAGAATTTGATGATCTTCTTCAAAGACTCCGAGATAATGGTGAATTAACAAAAGATGAATATCAATATGCCAAGAAGAACACTCGTCATATTCTCCTCGGTTTAAATCTTTTTTATTTAGTCCCAGAGCTTTATGATGATAGGAACACTCCAACGGTTTTTATTCAAGTGTCTTCGTTAATGGCTTTACGCCTTTTACGAGAAGGGAAAGTCAAAGTATTAGAAGAAGCAGTTAATATTTTGGCAGATCAAGTGCGTAAAACGCTAGGGACTCCAATGACGGGATATGCTACAGCAGATACCCTTGAAGATAAATTAAAAAATCTTAAAGAGGAAATTAAACGACTTTACTCAAAAGGAGACGTTAAAGCTATTCAACAAGAGATTTTGCGTGTTAAAGATGATATTATTGAATCTGTTGGGACTTCTCCGATCCTTCACGAAATGAATAGTTTCACACGTACATTAACAAAATCAAGTCTACCTGACTTGTATGAGATAAATGAGAAGATAGACGAATGGCTTGAGAGAGTAAAATAAAAATTTACTCCCATTCTTTTTGAGAAATCCATTCATCAAGTGTTTGTTTGATACTCGCCCAAACATTCTTTGAAGTAATGGTGAAATTCTTTGTAGCTCGCCAGTATGGCTCCCCTTCGTCTCTTTTTTGTTTTTTCCATCTTTGAATAATTATTTTTCTTTTACCGGGAGTTTCATCAGGAGTTTTGCCCTCTACTAATAAAAGAGCTGTCCACCATTGTCCTCGTTTAGAGATAGTTTCTCCTTTGATTAGATTGTCATACTGCGAATTAAATGGAAATTCTTCAGTCA
>JAEOTI010000629.1 GCA_016839955.1 Candidatus Hodarchaeota archaeon
AAAAAGGAACATTTCAAGTCGTGGCAAATCCCGATAAACCCGTTACTTCACAATCTGGTACTCCAAATAGTAATGCTTCAACTGTTGCAATACCTGAGAGCCTGTTATTAATCACATCATTAGGAATTGGTTCGGGAAGTGTAGTACTCTTTGGTCGTCCTCGGAGGAAATAATTTTGAAACAAAGTACGCATTATTTCTTCGGGATTGGAGTGGCCTCACTCATCAGTTATTTGACTATTCCAAGACTAGTTGAAGAAAGTACAGCTATCCGTATTACCACTACTCATTTAACCTTTAACATTACCAATTGGTTACTATTACTTATTCTAGTACCAGTTTGGGCAGGAATTGCTCTTTTACCAGATAAATTGGATATTTGGTCGTGTAAAGGACTGAAAGAAGGAAAGATGTTCCATTGTCGACATCCGTACACCCATCATCCAGTTACTCTAAGTTATGCCTTTGTTCCCTTGCTGATCCCTGTAGTTGAATATTCTAAAATAGTTCAAATAATAGGTTTCTTTCTCCAAATAAATAACCATGATTCATTGAATATTCCACCTAGATTGATAATTTATATCTCGCTACATATCTTCTTTGTCTGGGGATCACACCTGTTACTTGATGCTTTGAATCCTGCAGGAATCCCTTTGGGAACTAAATCCATCTTTGCTCCTCGGCCACTACGTCACTATCTCTGGAGCGAACTACGCCCTAATGTCCGTTCTTGGCGACTTGCACGTATCCATTATGATAACATAACAGCTAATAACGTTCTTTCTTTTATTGGACTTTTCACTACCGGATTTGTTTTTGGAAACGAATTTCTTCGGAGTTTAATTCTATCTTAAAGCGTTGGATCATTATAAAGATCCATTTCCATAATAATTGACTTTTGATGAAGTTCCTTTGGAGAAGTATGTTAGTACTAATTATCCTGCAATTAATTATATTACAACCTCAAAATAGTCATTCTATGGTTCAGTCATCTTCTGAACCTTTGATCTTCTCTTTAGATTTCATTCCCTTAGAGGTCGATTTTTCTCAAGATTCTTATACATGGGAACAATCTTATTCGCAACTATCCTTTCAAGAAGAAACCAAATTTGTCCTTGAACTTGATCCTATGAACTCTTCTGGCTATCTTAAAACACTTGTAGTTAATCTGACAATCAATGGATTGATTACAACTAAGCAATTTGAGGATTCAGACTACTGCTTTACTTCTCCAACCCAATTAGCAATGTGGGTAAATACATCGGTCCAGAAAATTGATCATTCAGTAGATATCTCTCTAGAATTCTCTTTTGACTGGAGTTACACCCAAGCCTCTATTTTAATTTATACTGCAAATTTTGTAAGTTTTGAACGACTACCAAAGACAACAATGGAATTAATGTCGGTTCCGCTTTTGTCTAATTGGAACTCGTATGATATCAGCTCGTATATTCCGCGAGATTTTGAGTATAAGTCCTATTCATTTCTTGGCAATACTACTGTGAATAACCGAGTCAACCTTCATATAAGCTTACAGTTAATTGGTTTAGAAAGCCCTTGGGTGCAAGTTTTTGTAGATGGAAATCGTGTTGAATCCGATATTAGTACAGAATTATGGATTAATGAGACATTCAAAGTAGCTTCGAATCGAAAACTTACACTCCCCCTAAAAGTTAAAATTCATCCAGATCGGATTTATGACAGATATAAGTCTTTTACTCTTCAACTACAGGTCTTAGCTTCCTATTCTCAAAGTCTTGATGACCGAGATCTGTTACGAGAAGAATTAATTAATCGACTACCACAAATCCCCCCTGAAGTTGGCAGGATTCTAACTTTGAACCTTGTTGGCTTGCCCTTACTATTCTTTCGGAAAAAACGGTTGGAAGAATTAGCAGTTGATGACTCTCCTGAAGAAATTGAGGAGGTAATTCTTTAAGATGATTCAACGTATAGGAGCAATTCTTGCACCCATTATTACTGTCATTGTTGGTGTGCTTATTAATCTTAGTCCAATGACCATTGCTATTGTAACAATCATTGTAGCCTTTCCTGCAAGTCTTTACAGTCGTAGTCTTCTTCTCCATGATAAACTAGCAGATAAATGTTTGGTCTATCATTTCAACAATAAAAATAATTTTATTCTGTATAATTACCCTCAACATACAGTCCAGATTATCGGTTTTTATAAATTACAGGGACAATCTGCCCTTAATTTTACAAATAATGATTCTGAATTGAAGTTATCACTTTTTGAACTTCATGGAGATTCCATTTTGAGTGTTAGAGTCCTTAAGGATGAACCATTCAATGAGTATTCTTTTGTTATTGCTTTAATTGAACGAGAGATTAACTATATTGCTCAAAATAATCCTGAGACCCTTATTGAGGAAATTGAACCGGATGAGCTTCAAAATGTCTGTAAATCCTTTGGATTAACCCCAAGACTCTGTGAATTAAACTTTAAGATGGAAGATGAAACAAAAGTTTGGAATCAAATACCAGAAGAACCTGAAACAATTACAGACTTACAAAAAAAATTTGAAAAAGTGAATGATATTAAAGAGGTTAAAAATAAACCCGATGAAGTAGATCAAGAAAAAATAGAAATGAATTTTCATCCTTTTTCCAATAATGATCTCTCAAATGATGAAGTCATCGAGGAAAAAAGAATAGAAAAGCAACAATCTGAATCTAACTCTATCCCAGAACTGCAACCAGCTTTGGAGTTACTTCAACCAGAACCACCAAAAGCTCAAACTAAATCGTCTAAAATATTTCGTATTAAGAAGAATCCGACACTTGACACTTTTATAGACAAAACGACTTTATTACCTTCATCTGACAATTTTATTATCTCCAAACTTACTAAGATCTTTAACAAACTACAACAAGACGTTCAAGAAAAACAAGATAATAAAAACCAATATACATTCACTCAAAAAAAGGTCTCTGCACGTATGGCTACCCGAGATATCATTATTTTCTTAGAGAGTTTGGCAGAACTTAATGCTTCTCAACTTAATCTCATCGCTCAAGAGAGAGATCGCCTGCAGCACTATATTACTAAAAATCTGAATCTAACGGAAAATAAATCCCTTAATCCAGATACTCACTGGGACTATTTACAAGGTGCAGTTGAGATTGTAACTGTTATTCTCAAATTATTAACCTAAAATTTATCAGATTTTTGAAAGGAATATATTTTGATCAGATTTTTGAAAGGAATATATTTTGCTAAGATAACATTCGAATCTAATTAAGGTATTTTCATCGCTCACGACCTTCCGATATCAAATCCGATGCAGTTTTTTTTGATGATATATGGAAGATAGGCCTTTTTTTGGATTGCATAAGTTGAATAACTTAATTAATTCGTTTTTCTCGTTCTTTATCGTTTTGAGGGATAATTCCTTCTTTTGAAAGTCTTTCATTCAAGATTTCTCTGATTGCCTGACTACGATTCTTGAATTTTCCCATACTTACCAACGCATCCAGTTTTTCAACAAAATTTGATTCGAGTTTAACAGGAATTACTGGCATTTTAATTCATAAAATATAGGAAAGTCTATACTTATGGAGATTACTGTTTTCGTGAATAAAATCGATAATTTACTTTGCTCAAGATTTCTGTCTTGAAATCGTGTTCCTAGTCATCCAATCAGAGTATCAGGCAATCCATTTTTTTTTAACCATGGTGGTCCTTTTCCAGAATCAAAGAAATAACCTTGGAAAAATAAAAAATTTTCAAATTGATACATTAAATTATCACATAAAATTTCCATGGTAGTTAATCTAAATAAATCATTTACCAATGAATGACAATTCAAAAAGTAAGTAGAAGTCACTTTTTCTTCAAAAGTGATAACTTTATTATTTTCCATGCGATACAAGTTACCCCATAACAACTCCAAAAAGTTTACAATTTGATCTTTTGGTAGAAACGTTACAAGCTGTTCTCGATATGAATCAGCATCAATTTCTGGTAAAATCATCTCCGGAGATAATATCTCTTGTTTTACTTTCAGGTCTCGTAAGACTGCCTTCGCACGGTGAATCTGATCAATAAATTTAGTACTTTGAACTTGTTTCGTGAATGAAAAAGGACAGTCCAAAAAATCTTCCACAGCTAGACTGACAATTGCATGAGCATAGGCTTCTAATGTTTGTGGTCTTCGAGAAGAATCAGATAGTTGAGTAATGAGTTCATTGGATCGATGAAAGATACACCTTCGAAATTCCATCACACCATCTTGGACAGGAAATGAATATGTAGTAATAACCTCTAAAATAAGGTTTCGTAAGATATCATAAGTGCAAGTATTGATTTCTAATTGTTGATCTCGCCAAAAGCCATTTCGAGCTAAATAACCTCTAGCGAGAAGAATTTCCTTTTGAGAAATATTAATTCCAAAATTCTCTTTGATCTCTTCCAAAACTTGTTCTTTAATGACAGTGCGTTTGTGTTTTCGTAAATACATTTCAACTGCCCCTAAAATTAGGCAAATAGCCTTTTCAATGGTATTAGGTAGCCGTATTCCTTTCAATGTCAGTAATTCATGGACGAGTGGATCTAGTACTTGGAGAGGGAAGTATTCTGTAAAAATATTGGTGATATATCGATAAATCTGTTCTCGAGTTCTTGAACCTGAAGTCTCTTGACTCGTAATTTTACTCTGTAATGTTCTTAAACGACCATGTGGTCCAAAGAGAGACGGATCACCTTTACTAACGCCCATCAATGAGCCATTATACCAATGATATTCACGATAAAGAGGGTTAAAATGGTCTTGATACTCAGTTGAGCCAAAAATTATTTTTTCTGCTTGTTCTCTATTATCGAACTGTTCTTCTACGAGAGTCAAACTCAGCACCTTTCAGATAATTTTATCTGACATACTGAGTTTCAACTACAATAGCCAATGTGATCTGTTTTTGTAGATTTAGAACAAAAAATGTCGAAAATGGGTCCTTTAGTCTTATATAGTTTAAATTAATCCTTTTTATTTGTTAATTTTATCAGGAATTTTTCCGATATTATTGGTCTTTAAGAAAGTTAAACTAACAGAAATAAGAATTTCGATTTTAAAGAAATTTTAATTTTAATTTTGTCAAATAAAATGATTTAAACTGTTCCTTTTTGTGTTTTTTCTTTAAAAAGAACAGACTCCATAAAAAACAGGTAAAATGAATGGCTGAAACTATTATTGAAGATTTCTTTGAAGGACTCTGGAAGGATTATTTTGACTGGTACGCCAGTGAAGTCTTTGTGGAGTTCAGTGTGAATAATGTCATCCAATTGATCTATTTAGCGATATTTCTATATGTCCTAATCTCCGTTCTGGGAACTTTTTTCCCCATTGTTGGGCGAATCTTTACAATTATCTTTATGCCATTCACAGTGATTCATGTTTGGTTACACCTTCGAGAAATGAGGCGGATTAGAATACAA
>JAEOTI010000630.1 GCA_016839955.1 Candidatus Hodarchaeota archaeon
ATGACGAATAAAGAGAATATGAAAGAATTTAAACAACAGAATAGTATAACACTCAGTTATCTATTGTCATTGGAGGATCTAATTGGTAAAAATAGTTATCATCGAAAAATGTCGTAAAAGAAGGATTATTATTGTAAGGTGCGGTCATTGTCTAGACATTTATATATGTGAAGCGTCCGTGCATTCTTGACTAAAAAATTCCATTGGAGCGGTCAAGAATTGGAAGAAAACGGAAATCAAACGGAGGAAGGGGAAGGAAAAGAGTTTAAGTTCGGTTTTCGCCTCTCAAAAGAGGACAAAATCGATTTAGATGAAGTTGCAAATAAACTAGCGATGGGAAACAAAACCAATTTTATTATTGGAGCTATTCGTAAATTTAAAGACCATCCTGAGCAATGGAATATAATGGGAGATTCAGTAATTGAGAATCTTGTCACTAAAGAAGAATTAAAACAAACTAAAGAAGAAATTCTTCAAAAACAAGAGGAAACAATTGAGAGTTTGTTGAAAACTCAAGAGGCAATCAACCAGATGCAATATCTAATAGCTCATCAAAAAGAAAACTCACACAAAGCAGATTTACTAGAGGACATCAAATCAGGAATCCTTAACTATGAAAATCGTAAAGAATTAGAAACTTACAAGAAAGTTGAAGAGTTCTTAGTGCAAAAATTTCCTGATGAGGAACAGTGGATTGTTGAAGAAAAAATTTACAACGAAATTATACTTGAATTAATGCAAGAAGGATTTTTAGAATATAAAGTACGTTCAAGAACGTTAAAATGGAAGTGATTAAGCAAATGGGACGAAAAAAAGAACCTGTGGTATTTCATCCTTTAGTTAAGGAATGGATGCAAGACCCACTTGTACAGAAAAGACCTCAAACAGTCAAAAATTATGCATACAATATTCAAAAGTTTTTAGATATACAGAAGAAGCGGGGGAAAGCCCTACCCGACATTCAAGCGACAGACCTGGCAAGATTTGTGCAAGAAATGAAGGAGAATAAGCTTTCCTCCAGTACACTCATTACCAATTATTGGTCTTTAAGGTCATGGTTTGAGTGGCTACACGATGAAAATAAGAAAATAAATGGTCATAATCTTATTTCAGATGAGAAACTAAAAAAAATGCAAAGATACTTTCCTGATGTTCCTAAAAACGAAGAAGTGAAAACTAAAGCGATTTCTGATGAGGAAGTGAAAAATGTATTCAGAAACATTCATGACCCTATTCTACACATCCTTTTTTGGTGTGGATTAAATTATGGGTTACGTGCTGAGGAGTACATCAAACTTGAAATGAGAGATGTTGATTTAGGGAATAAACTTCTTCATATAAGAGAAGGTAAGGGCTTAAAAAAGAGAAGAATCCCCATTCTAGACAATCATGTAGAAATTTGGGAGAAATGGTTTCAAACTCGCCTAGAACAGAAACAAACAAACCATGATTTCGTTTTTTATAGCAGTACTGGCCAATTTCAAATTAGAAATCTTCAACGTTATTTTAATCACATGAGCTCCTTAATTGAACCCATTCCTGAGCATTTAAATAAGAAAAAACTATCTAAAGAAGAAAAATTAGAGTTAAAACAGTTCAAGAAAAAGAAATGGTTTACAAGCCATGATCTACGGAGGACATTTGCCACTAACTTGTATAAGGATGGAGTACCCATTTTAGTTATTTCTAAGTTGATGGGTCATCGCAATATCAATACTACACAAATTTACTTACAAATTGAAGAAGAAGAACTCTTTGATATATATCGTAAGCGCTATAATCAGAGCTAAAGATCTTTTCCTCTCCTCTCTTTCTTCTTTATACATCAATTTTCGGGAATGTCGCCAAACTCTGCTTTGAAGACGTTTATAAAACCAGTAAATCTCGCTTATCTCAATTTTTTCTTTCAGTATTTGGTTTTAAAGTCTTTAATTCGTCCTTCCTCATACCACGAATCACATAAACGGTAAAAATTATCTAACGCCTTAAAAGCTATGTAAGGACGGATTATCTCATGGATTTCTGGTGAATCCTCATAGAAATCATAAATTTGACTGTCAATCTTATCCAATAAATCAAAGTGCTTTTCATGCCTGAATACTAAGAATCACGTCCATAACAAAATCAAAGCAACAATTGGCCTCTTTCTCTGATATGGGATGATCTATCCTTTCAATAATAATTCTACCATCGTTTAATTGAAGAGTGTTGAATACTACTTGTTTATAAAGAGGAAACAGTCTTTTGTCAATTGGTAATAAATTGATTGCATACTCTTCATCTTTCTCTAGTTCCTCACGAAATTTTCCCCTGGATAAAAACTCTCTTCCTTCTCTACGCATATTTAACATTTCCCTAATCCAATTTTCTTCAATGTAGAAAATCCGATGAAACGCCTCTGCTGTTTTATCAACCGATTCAGTGAACTTTCCTTTATTCAAAAGTCCTTCTGACTTTTCCATAAGAGTTCTAACGTGTGGGTAGGTAATAAGTGTTGTCATTGTAATTTCTGAGTAGCTAATTCCAAAAAGAGGATCCGTATTAACGTTGAAGAAATCAAATACAGTATTACTAGTGTTTTCTACCTGTTTTTCGTCAGGTTCTATTGCAGAGTGCTTTAAATTGTTTCTGATTTTATTTAACCTCTCCATTTCAATTTTGTGTGTTAAATCTAGAACATTCCAAAATTCATAGAATATATCTTTCTTTCGTCTTTTTCCGTTATGTATACAGGCCATATACAGGAATATCTCTATAGCATCATGAAACGACAAAATGGAGAGTTTTGAACTAATTCCTTTTTGTTGTGACTGTTCCTTAGCCTTCTTATATAGAAATTTGGAAAGAACTAACCCTCTCATTACACTTGGACTGATAACATTCATAAATGTAAGACTAGGACGGAATTTTTTTAATATTATCGTAGAAGGGTAACTAGATCGGATATTTTAGAAAATATTTTAATAGAATCAGTTCAATTAATAAGGATCATTTGTAGGCAAAAATGACTACAATGGTATTTCATGCTTTATTAATTTAAAACGAGGAGAGAGGAGATTGGATTGCCTGTTAATAGGGAAACATTCGAGTTTCTGACTAATTATGCTAAGCTAAAACTTGGTGATCTTGGAAAACGAACTTTGATTAGCCCAACAAAAATCTTCCTAGGGCTTTTGAAAGATGATGAATCACTGGAAATATGTGTTCAAGATAAGGATATTAAAACTGAAGTTGGAAAAGTTGTAACAGATATTTGGAGGCCATTCCCAAAAAAGGAAGAAGACATAAAGACAAAAAGAAAAGTAACCGAAATTTTCCCAGATCTTATTGATCTTTTGAATAAAACGTCTTATCAACATACAATAACTGATTTTTTTCCATCATCACAAACAGAAAGATCCTTAAAAGAGGATTTAATGAAAATTTTTAAAGAACTTGACTCAAAATTTCAGACTGCTAAAACAAAGATGAGAGAAGGGTGGGAGGACACTGCCAACCCCTATCTTACAGCATTTATTGCTGATAATTGGCAAAGCGGCACATTATTTCAAATAGGTGCGAAAACAGCATCTAGCGTTGAGACAACCTGGGGAAAATGGATTGAAAAAGCAATATTTATTTACAATCCTGATCTATTCTATATTGCTGCAGGTGGAATGGATTTTATAAAAGGAACAACGGCTTATGATGTCAAAGCAGGCCCTCAAGTTATGAATAAGGATCAAGTTGCGGAAGCAAAGAAAAAGAACAGAGTGTTAACAGAGGAGATTAAGGATAATGTCGTAAATGAGGTCATTGGCCTGACTGAATTTAAAGTTGCTATTAGTTATGGCCGTAGAGAGATAGCCTGGCCTTTTATGGAAGAAGCAGAGGAACTAATCATCTATGGGCCAGAAACTTGGGCTACTTTAACTGGTGACGAATGGAATGCATTTAGATTGTTTCTTAATTGTATTGAATATAAACATAGAAGCAAATCAAAATGGAGTAAAGAGGATTTGGAAAGTGCTGTTAAAAATTTTGTAAATTCGTTTTATGGTGGTATTCCAGAAAAATTTGAAGCTGCTGTCTCCCATCCGTCATATCTCTCCTTAATTGAAAATTATTTTATTCGTGGTTAGAAGTTTCAATGTTTGATAATTCTAATAGATTAAAAGTAATAACATCATAAGCTAGAACATATTCAACTCGAGATTTAGATTCAACTCTATTTAAAATTCCAACAGAAACCAAAGATTCTAGATATTTGTAAAGGGTTTCACGATGTTCTAGACCGATATCTTCTCTCGAGACGTCATAAATCTCTCTTAATGTTCTGGGCTTTTTATCTTTTAGCAAAAAAATTAGCCTAAGTCTCTCTTTGTTTGATAATGAACGACTTATTTCCATGATATGGTTTAAAGAATTGAAAATTACCATACTTATCAAGAATTTTTAACTAAATCTTTAAATGTTAAACAGTTGTAGGCAATTTTGACTACAGAATTTGGGATAAAGTATGACAACAAAATCACAAGATACCCCTGTTCCCCCTTTTGTTGTCCTGTTAGAAAATTGTAAGATAAATTATTTAGGACGCGCAAAAGCCAGCTCTGAAGGAGGAGAATTTTTAATAATAGTCAAAAAAGATGGAACAATATTACTGCACTCACTCCTAAAAGGCATGCGACCCATTTATTATAACCCATCAGGCGAATTATCAATTTCATTCAAAAAAGACAACCTTTTTCTTGAGTCGATTGCAAAAAACAAAGAGGAATTGAAGGTAGAAGGTCAGATCAAGCAATTAATGGATATAGAGGAGGAAACTAAAGCTAAAAAAAGGTCTTTTGAAGCCCGAATTGGTACTGAAAAATGGATGGTTCAAGAACTCAAGAAAAAACCGAGTATTATTGATTTAAAGAAAAAAGACTTTGATGGGGCAGAAGTACGAATTTCCTCGGGTAGGATAGACCTTCTTTTCAAAGACCTAGTTATAGAGGTCAAAAAAAGGGCTGGAGCTAGAACATATGACCAATTGTCACGGTATATGCGAGGATCAGATAAAAGTCGAGGAATAATTGTGTGTATAAAAGCAACCAAGACATTAAAAAATGCAGTTGGAGAATCATCAAATATCCGCTTGATTGAGAAACCTGAATGGGCCGAATTTGATGCTGAATTTTCAAAAGAAAACTATTGAAGAAAGGAATTAATATTGGACAAGCAAAAATTAAGTGTAATCGACCTTTTTTGCGGTGCAGGTGGGTTCAGTACTGGATTTCTCATGACGGGTGCTTATGAAATATTAGCTGGGTTAGATTTTGTAATATCAATGGAGAAAAGTTTCACCACAAACCATAAAGGCGCTGAATTCATTAATTATGACATTAGGAAGGGTGTACCCCAGAATGTACTAGAATTAAATCCAGACATTGTAATTGGAAGCCCACCCTGTCAGGGTTTTAGTGATGCCAGAGGAATTCGCTATCGTTTGGACGAAAAAAACGACCTCGTCTTTCATTATTATAATTGGATAAATCAAATCCGACCAAAGATAGCAATTATGGAAAATGTCAAAGGAATGTCAACCATAGGAAAAGCATGGAAAAGTCTTGATAATCCTGATAGAGAAGAAGATATTGATTTTATGGAATTATTGAGGCAAAAGGCTAAAGATATTGGATATACATTCAAATATGACATTTTAAATAGTAAATTCTATGGTACACCACAGGAACGAGAGAGAGTTTTTTGTTTAATGACCCGAGAAGATCTGAATATTAATCTAAAGTTTCCAAAAAAGACTCATTTTATTCCTAATGAAGGTAGGCAAAAGAGACTAGATTCATTTATGAGTAAAAATGGTAAAAATAACGAACAGTTGATCAATCTTACTACGATAAAAGAAGCAATCGCAGATCTGCCTGAACCAGAAAAATACGAAAATAATAATCATATTGACGTTGTAGCAGAATTTGATTACAAAGCAACAGACAAAAAAACTTGGTTCCAAGAATTAATTTTTGATTCAAATAAAATTACGAACCATGTTGCGCGGTATCCTAGAGATCAAGAAGAACTCGAGATAATCAATCGCATCCCTGAAGGATTGACATATCGGAGTGACAGAAAGGGAGCAAAACATATTTCGGTTTGGGACCTTTTTAAAGATCAACTTTCAAATGCTGAAAGGGAATTGCTTAGAGAAATGAATGTCCTAAGAGTTCGAAAAGATGTTAAAACGAAAAAGGGAAAACATTCAGAAGGTTATGTGCCTTTGAAATATTTATCACACTATCCAGAAGAAGTAATCTATGGTCTTGTGGAGAAAAAACTGTTGAAAAAACCAACACTCTGTCTTTTGAGTGATGAGAGTAAGGAAATTTTAGATACAACATTAATTTCGGGCTTACCTGATCAAAAAGTAAAAAATGGTTTAATCAGTAAACGAGATTTCATTATTCTGGAAAAATTAAACAATCTTATTAAAGAAAACGCTAGCAATAAAGGTATTCCTGACTATCTTTTAGGTATACAACCTAATACCTTAAAACGTCTTGTTAAAAAAAATTGGATAATTACATTTCCTGGGGAAAATGAATTCGACTATACTTCTAAAGCGGGCCATAGAGGGAGGTTTTCAAGATTAAAAATGGACTCTCAATCTAGGACATTAATGACTGGTTTTACAAGTCCTCGTGAGATATTACATCCCACAAAAAATCGTGGTCTTTCACTGAGAGAAGGGGCTAGACTGATGAGTTTTCCTGATTCGTTTTCTTTCTATGGCTCATTTTCTCAAATTTCCCTACAAATAGGCAACGCAGTAGCACCTTTAGTCGCAAGACAAATCGCTATTAACATTCTTAAAAGCTTCAGACTCTAATAAACTTTCCAAAAAAATAATGTCGATGTTGCCAAAAGGTAAGCTTATCTCTAAGATACTTTTAGATGATGATACCAACAGTAGACGTTTAAAAAAAGAAGGTAAGGATCTTATTGAGAGTAAATGCAGGAATTTTTCTTACCAGTCTTTTGTTTTGAATAACTTGGAAAAAGAAATTTTGGAACACGAACATTTAAAAGGATTAATAGGTAAAAATGGCTTTCTAGCTTTTCTAGCTGGTATAAATGTATAAGAGAAGACAATAATTCTCAATAGCTCACAATCTAGAAATTTTAGATTGAAAAATACAAAATAATTGAGGTCTTAAAATGAAAATACCAGATTTTAGCCATTATTATGAAGCAGAAATCAAAGCATGGAAGTATGTTCTCAGTAAAATTGATCAACTGACAAAACAAATTTTAGAGTTAAATACTAAAATAAATGAGTTCACTCCAGACCTGAAAATTGTGCTTGTCAGAGAATGGATGGAAAACCAACAGAAGACAAATGGACTTCTACAACAGAAGATCCAGCTCATCGAACAAAAGCTTGAAAAATTAGAATAGACGAGGAATTGAAGTAACCAATTTTCCTCTATTCCCTTTTTTTAGGAATTCAATTTGGAATTATTTTTTACAGATTTTTGAGGGAATTTAATAATATGAACAAAGATGATAAGAATCATGAAAAGAGACCCCGATATTGTAGAAGGTCATTCTAATGGCTAAAAATAAAGCAGATTTAACATTATTTTTCGGTACTGATTTCCTTAAAGATCATGCAGGTAGAATTATGACTGATCCAGATTTTGCTCTTGTAGAATTGGTTGCTAATTGCTGGGATGCTGGAGCAGAGATTATTAAAATCGAAGTTCCCGAAAAAATAGAAGGAAAAATTTCAATTGAAGACAATGGTACTGGAATGACTAGATCTGAGTTTTTGGAGAGATGGAAAACTCTAAGCTATAGACGTATTAAGAAGCAGGGCAAGCTTGTCGTATTTCCAAATGGAAGGACTGGGAAAAGAATAGCTTATGGTAGAAATGGGAAAGGACGACATGCGATGTTTTGCTTTGCTGATAAATACAGAGTTCAAACTTGGCGTGATGGTGAAAAGTGCATTTTTGAAATACATATGAAGGGAGGAGCGTATGAAGTCGCCTTTAAGAATTGTATTAAGGAAGATCCAAGCATACATGGAACAAAAATCGAAACAAGATTAAAAAAATGCTTTTTAAGTAAAGAAGAAGTAACAAAGTTAATCGGTTCGAAATTTATTGCTGATCCATCACTTAAAATTTTCGTTAACGAAGAAATGGTTACACCTTCGAAACTAGAAGACCTTATCAAATCCTTTGATGTAGGTACAGATTATGGCAAAGTCAAAATATATCTATATGATACACAAAAATCTGGAAGAACAACCCTTCAATCAGGTATTGCTTGGCATGTGAACAACAGGCTTGTAGGACAACACAAATGGAAAATGGCTCATAAATCATTTATTGATGGTAGAAAGAGCGAGGCTAAGAGATATATATTTGTAATAGAAGCAGATATTTTAGAAGATTCAGTAGAACCAGATTGGAGTTGGTTTAAAGATAATGATAAGTTTAAACATGTTTTTGAATGTGTTTCAAATTCTATCATTGATGAACTTCAGATTATATTTTCATCGAAACGTGGAGAAAGGAAGAAAAGAATAATAACACCCCTAAAGGAAGAAATAAAGAAACTTCCAGTTGGTTCCCGTGATAAAATCGGGAAATTCATTGATGATGTCCAAAAAAACTGTCCTTCTTTAACAGAAAATGACCTAAGTAATTTAACACTTATACTGATTAGTTTAGAAGATTCTTACTCGGGTTATGAACTTCTTGAACGTTTATCCAAAGTTGGATCTTCCGATTTGGATCGTCTTTCCGAAATTTTGTCAGAATGGACAATTAAAGAAGCAAAAACAGTATTGGATGAATTAGGAGTAAGATTAAAATTAATTGAATATTTAGAATCAATTATCGAAACAAAAAGCGATGAACTACATCATTTGCAACCAATTTTTGAAAAAGGTCTATGGATCTTAGGGCCAAAGTTTGATTCTGCTCAGTTTACTTCAAACAAAACAATTAAAACTGTTATTAGGAATTTCTTTCAGAAAAAAATGAGTGAAAAGATCCCCAAAAGACCTGATTTTGTAATATTAACTGATTCAACAATCGGAACGTATAGCACGGATGCTTATGATGATGAAGGGGAAATTAAAGACTTAGAAGAGGTCATTATTGTTGAACTAAAAAGAGGAAAATCAATTCTAACACTAAAGGAATTTGATCAGGTACGAGACTATACAGTACTCTTACGAGAAAAGGGACATATAAGTAAAAACACAAAAATTATTGCTTATCTATTAGGCTCCTCTAAGAAATCCTCAGTAGAAGAATGGTTCACAAAAGATAACACTACCCGTATTATTCCCTTAACATATAATGTTATATTACGAAAAGCTCACGCAAGAACATTCAATCTAATAGAGAAAATCAGAGAAATTAAAAAGATTGAATATGAAGATGATGAAATTAGAAAACTGATGACACCAACTCTTCCCTCTTACTTTGAGGAGAACACCCTGAATCAAATGGCTAAGGAAGATTAATAGGACAGGTTTAACACCACTAAATATTTGGATAATAAAAAATATTTGAATCAAAGATTTCTTGGAGCTTTTTCATAGAGATTAGCCTTTGGATTTGAGTATAAACATCTGGATGTGTATTTGAAACCCATTCTAAATCCGAATGACCCTCTAATGTTATCAATCCCTCCCAAGCTGCAGTCTCGACTGGAAGATGGAGTTTTGATAAAGAATTTTCATAACGAACAGGATCTAACCGCCATAATAATCTCATATACGAAATTTTTTGGACTAATGGGAGTTTATCAATCCATTGAAGAAGTAAGGACACATCCATATTCAAGAGTAGGTCTACAAAGAAATCAAAAGTTTGCCATTCGTCTATTAGAGTAAAATATTGCAAATCATCTAATTCGTTATAAATTTCTTTTGGGAATGCTTGGTTTTTCCATAAAATGTCTAACATGGCTCCCACATCTTTTACAGAGGGTTGTTCGATCATAAACTTGTGAATAACTTGTATTATAAACTTATTTGTTATTTTAGGAAGCTTCTCTCGGTATTCAACATGGAACCATGCTATCCAACTTAAATCTTCTTTTTTTATGAGTGATAAAAGTTGATTGGGTTCAAGATGCTCTTTTACAGAGTTTAATAATTCAGGGTCAATTTTATCTAAACCATAGACCCAAAAACGAAAATCCTCAAAGGTTTTCGCTTTTTCTATTACTCGGATGATATTATTTACTCCTAAAATGTCTACAGTTTCCATTGCGAAGGAGGTAGAAATCTTGGCTAGCCCCATTAGAGCAGATCCGAAATTTAAAGGAGACATCTCTGATTTTAGTATTCTAGCAAACGTATTTGGAGACATTTGGGTTATTGCTTGCCTGAAGATGCTTTCATCTTCCCAGTCTCTCCATCTAAGATTACCCAAAAACATTACAACATTGTTTGGTTCTATGGTTTCTAACCTAGACTGTATAGCCCTATAAAGCACTTTGTGTTCTTTGCTCGACAATGTTAATGTTTTTAACTTTTCATCTACCTCGTACACATCATTAACCAACTTACTATTCGCAATAGCTTTTGTTAGGTAATTGATTACCTTAAATTCATTGATGAAGTTTTTCTCTTTTGGGAAAAGCTCATTTATGCGTTCTAATGATGCAAGAAGACTTCGGAGAGATTTTTCTGCAACTACTTCTAAAAATGGTAACATTAAATTTCTAGTATTGGCTTCATCTAAAATGAATACTACCTGCTCTAAAAATGAGAGGTACCTATTCTCAAATGCCCACGATTTACTAGAAATAACATCTATTTCGTACCATGACCTAGGAATCAGATCAAAGAAATTTTTAGCAGCTTCAACGTTATGATCTTTCAGAAATTTAAGGTATTTTGCTAAAGAATAAAGTGACAATGGTTTATTATCAATTCTTTCAAATAAATTAACGATATACTCTGTTTTTTCAGTATCTAGGAGAAACATCAATATATAGAGGTCAGTTAGGCTCTCTCTACTGTCTACTAATTCTTTATCTTTGAAATAATCTATACATTGATCCAATAAGGGCACGCACATTCGGTGATGCTTTTGAAATAAAAAATAACAAAAATTTACTAAGACTTGAAGCGGTTCTTCCCTTAGTAACCTCCAAATCTCCTCAAAAGAAAGATCATCCAAGAAATCTATACTTATAGTGTCAAAGTCCAGAGAGGGTGCGAAAGAATATTGTCTGATCAGGTTATCAATATTATTACCAACCTGTTCAAAATTCAATTTATATTCTGATAAAAACCTGTTACATTCCAATTCTTCAATCCAATCTTTAATAACGGATAATTCACGATAATAAAACCTTTCATTCATCTTTAGGGCCTGATTCTTTTTTTCAGGATCATTAATAAAAGACAAACCATGAGGAGAGATCTCTTTGATGTATTTCTGACTTGTTCTAATCTTTGTAGGAACATATTGTATCAGATCAGGCCCACCACGACCTCGTCTGACTAACCCATTCAAAATTTCACTAATACGAACCTTCACACTGTTATCTGAGAGTCTTCCTAGATATTTTTCGATTAGATCAGCAATTTCAGGACGACATTCAAGTGTAGATTTTGTTACGGCTCCTTCATTCTGAATAATTTCATCTAAAATATTCAGAACATCCCATTGCATGGCCTCCCAGAAATATTTGGTTGTAAGTTTCATTCTTTAATCACTTTAAAGACAGATTAGAAAATAGAGGAGAGAAGTATTGTTTTACTTCTTTCCTCGTGAAGCGTGGTACGCTGGGTGTTGGGGATTCAATTGGTTTGCTTTGTTGTCTAAAGCGGCTTGATACTCTGGATTGTTCTCGTTTAAGACATCTGATCGTTGATCATTTGGACTTCTTTCATTCTCTTCTTTATTATCGGTCATATTTTTCATTCCTTCTTTTTTTAGTATATTTGAACAATTAATTGGCTCAAATGACCAATATATATTCATATTTATAATTGTTTCCAATTTGGAAGCCATAGATTGCTTACCTGAATTTTTTAATAGATAAGGTAGAGTTTTAATCAATTCTAAGACATCTATCATTAATTCTGAAAATCATTCATGATTGTTGTAAATTATCTAAAAAGATAATCTGGGAATTTAAAACATTTTTTATAATAAATACTAGAAAAGAAAAATTTACAAGAAATTATATTTGATAATTTTCTATAAAACTCTATATAAACTGAATTATAACTTTCATATTAGGCCAAGAAAAATTTTCAATTATATGACTCAAAAATAAGAATAATTATTGAGTTTTTCACAAATTACTATGTTCAAGTTTATTCTTTGTCTGGATCAAACCACCAGGTTCGTAAGAAATGGATTAATGTGCTTTTTACAATAGATGTTTCACTAGCATCGAGATTGAATGGATCTGAACCTTTATGAATTTCGATTTTCTCAACCAACTTCACAACTGTAGATAGATCAGCTACGGTAACATTTTGCATGTTCGGACACCTTAAACCTCATGTTTATCGTTTGATTCATTCAATAAATCTAGTAATTCCTTTTTAGTAACATTTAAAGTTGTTTGAAATCCCTTTATTAACCATTCAGATAATCTATACCTTTTCCCTCTCCATAAGACCTCGGATTGGTATAAAAATTGTTGTACTGCGTGTCTGTCTTTAAGCTGATAATTGAATACCATTTCATTAAAAATCATATCAGAAGAGACATTCTGCAGTCGTGAAACGATCCCTTCTCTAATGAATGAGAGTTTCTGTTTGAGTTCTTTCTCCTGATCTGGTATATCAAACCGAATCAAATCTTCCTCTCCCATCGGATATCGAAAAAAGTCTTTAGGCTTATTTTTCTCCATCTCTCTTCCTCTTCAGTATTTTTTTGAATATAATTTGTTGATCGAGGTTCAATTTCTTATTAAACCCATAGATCAGGTATTTAACGTCATCTCGTTCCACAGCAAGATCGAAAATCTCTTTAAAGACCATTAAGAGCTCTTCTAATTTGTGAACCCTGTCTATTGCATCTTCGATAGCATTGGTTAAACTATGAAATTCACGGTCATCTCGGTAATTAACCAACTTTAACTTGGCAGATCGAGCAATTGCAAGAAGAACCTCATTTTCTTTTGTCAGAATCGTTCTTTTATAACGTTTTTTTGGTCTAGGCTTACTTCTAGCAATTTTTAGAGAATCTATTTTTGTTCTAAGTTTTTCTTGGTGTTTTTCTGATACTACCATTAGAAGTCTGTGAAGTGGCGTAAGATCGTCCTATAAAAAGTTTTGGACTGTGTTGGTTATATCTCACCGAATTTCGCAGAATAAACCCCAATTGTAAGGAATTGGAAATTTCAGTAAGATTAAAGACCAATTATAAGAAATTTGAGTATTTTTCTTTTTCCTTTAAGATTGATTAGCCTTCAAGATGTTTATGGTCTATTGATATTATTTCTGTCATTGAAAATAATTATTCTCTCTCTTAGAGTAAAATTCAGGTTGATTAAGAAATTCTTTTTATTAAGAAAATGACTTGTTAATAATCAAAATATGAATATAAAAATCATATTAGAATCGTTGATTGTCATAAAACATTGTATAATAATTTTGTGGTGAGCTACAAACTCCAAATGGAGCGAAAGACCTTAGATTTAATATGTACATAATTCCCGATAGGTATCCAGAAGAAAAAGATAAAAATTAAGGCTTAATGAGCAATTTAAGGAGATTGGAAAAGATTCTGGAGAGTTTTGACCTATATCAATCTATTTTAGATTTATATTTTTCGGATTCTTGTGTGAGAACGCAGTGAACCACAGGCGGAGGAGAATACTACACAGCGGATAAGTCTGTGAGGGTTAAGGATTGATGAAAAACTTGTTGTGTGGTCACAAATGAGGGTGTTTATATAAGTAATGTGTCCACACTATTTACAGAAACAAAATTATGTGTCTACAATACAAATCAAACGGATGTGAGTAAAAATGCCCAGAAAAAGCATGACTGGTAACGAAACAAGTCCCATTGTGAAATTTCGTGTGGATTCCGATGTGCAGGCTATTTTAGATGAAATAAAAGCACAGGGAGCTAATATTTCTGAATTTATCCGTGATTCCATCAAGAACTATACCTCTGATAAATCAGAAAACCAGCTGGTAATGAAATTCTGTAAATTGTTTGAGGAATCTACTGCGTTTATTCCTGAAGAGACACGGAATGCTTTTACAAATGAACTTACTGACCAAGAAGAACAAAGAATCAGAGAAGTCCTAACAGGAGGAAACACCTAATGAGCAAATGGAATGATATTTTTGGAGTAAGAAAAGAGAAAATCCCCCCTAAGAAGAATCATTCACTCCCAGCTATGAGAACCAAAAAGCGAGCAAAAACCTATCAAAAATCAATGATCCCTGAGGGGAATAGGATAACTCAAGCAGACCTTGAAACCCTCAAAAATGAACTACTAAAAAATATATCTGACTTAATACCAAAGGGACTTGAGTCTCATGTTTTTTCTAGGAATAACCTGATAAAATTCATTGGTAGGAGGGGATCACGAGGAACGAAGCTGTGTGAACTCAGGGACATGTTTTATCCAACCCCTGTATCGGAAATTGATGCATTGGTTCAACAACTACGTAGAGAGGGGTTTATTAAGAAGAATCGTAATGGATGGATGTCTTTATCCCTTACAAAAACAAAAAATCATCCCAGATAATAATTTTGTCTTTTACAAGTTCGGGGTTTTCTTGTAAACCTAACATATTTGCTAAAAGGTGTAAAGTATGACCTCGTGAGCAAACTGGACTAGAATCTTGAAATAAACCATTTTTCATTATTAGAATTGCTGTGTCACTAAGTTGGTGTAACAACTCACAACTTTTTCTATTCCATATTTCGTTAACTTCGCCTTCAAGAAACCAATTATGGTATTTTATAAATTGTTCTCCTTTAAGAGGAGCTATTTGATATTCAATAAGCTTGCTTCTAATAATTTCATCAACTCTACTTGTACTCTCATTTTTTCGTAATACCCTCCAGCTAATAATTGCTATTTTTTGTTTAGGAAAAGATCCACGAATCGTATAGTGAGGAATCAGAGTAATCTTATTATTTTGCTCTAAAACATCCCAAAGAGCAGGGAGAACTTCTATTAGTCGATCTATTGGGCAAAGAAAGACAGTGACAGACCAATTATCTCCTTTTTCCGTTGCTAGCATAATAATAACCATTTATCCTTAATAACTCGAAAAAATTGAAAGAACCTTTGCAAAAATATCCTCCATTCATTTATCTTATTAGGAAAGTATTGAATCAATTTTCTTTATCACATTATTTATACGCCACATTAGAAATTCAGAGAAGTAAATGTTCAAACTATTAAAACGACTTCGAATACTTTCGAACTCTAATAAGTCACATACTCTGATGAATTCAATACTCGCTTTTTTCCTTATAAAATTTATTTGAGGATAACTGTGAATAGAACTGATGTGAACTCTCTGACCTAGTATTTTGTCATGAGATTTCTCTGTATTAAGTCTATCATTTTCTCTTCTCTCACCATGAATGTACTCATTTCTTAGAATCCTGTTTATCTCGATTGGATTTTCTAAAACTTTCGAGTCTGGATCAAATTTCATTTTAAATTTACTTATCAAATCTATATATTTTTTAGTCATTGTATTAGCAGGATATTTTCCTTTGAAATTTTGATTCTTAGCATATTTTTCGATTGAAGATCTTGTTAATGCATTCATTATAGATAATAATTCTGGAGTTATGTTTTTTCTGAATTCTTTTATTTCATTAAGATTTGATGGATCTTTAAGCCACCTTCCAATTAAGATTTCATCATTATATTCATTTATATCATATTTATTATTCTCTGATATTAGATCTTCAATCTTTTTACTCTCTACGTCTTTAATATATCTAATGATGAATTTAGTTACTCTAGCTTTAATTAAGGAGTCTTTAAACTTATTGTATGCTATTGACATAAAATCCCACCATGGAAAAAAAGTCATATTTGATTTTTGTCTAATTTAGGATTCTGGCTTAATATTGATTTCCATGTATTCTTTATGGAGAACATATTCCAACGATTCATCAGGATAGACAACACGTAAATAATCGCAGTTGTCTTTGTCTACAAAAAAACCATCAACAAAATAGCCATCCTCTACAAAGATAGGATGAAAATTCTTGTCAGGGGGAGTATAACTGTTCACTACCTTACACAGACGTTTGATAAAATCCTGAAATCCCTGTTTCCAGAGCTCATATTTCTCAATGGTCATTGTTTCCGCAAGAACCTCAAGATCGTCGTCTGAGAGGGCACGAATGTTGTTTTTGTTCTGTTTAAGTCCTCCAACAGAGGTTATAATCCGTTTTCCTGTTGTTATATCCAGATATTCATATACTATTCCTTTTTTATTGACTTTGGTGACCAAATAAATACTAGCCACTATATTACCGAGTTTAGTCATCATTAACACCTCAGTAGTTACCAGTGCGATTCTCTCTTTTAAAGATTTGTGATTTTTTCCGCTTATATGAGATATGATCTCCGCTAAATTCAATTGTTGAATTTAGTGACATTTCACGATTGATAGAGCAATATTTATCCTACCCAAAGAATTCGTCTGCAGGGCGGTACATTATGGGATAGTCTTCAACTAATTCCTTAATTTCTTTTTCAATAAGATGATCAATAGATTCAATAAATGCTTGATTGATTTTAGGTGGTATTTTGGATAATCTTTTTGCAATAAGTTCTCTCGATGATTCACATTCATAATTATCTGTAATCATTTTTGCCACTCCAAAGGCATGGGAATACCAACCTACTTTTTGATATGCCTTAAATAGATAATAGAGAGAATCGATATCTTCTGCTTCTGCTTCGTGAGCCCAACACAGAATTGATTGAATATATTCTCCCAATAAGTAATAACAAACCCCTGCTGCTATAATTGCACTAGCATAATGTCCATCTAATTTATTTGCCCATTTTAAATACTCGATTGCTGTTCTTAATTCCGAGTGGGAAGGTAATTCTCTACTCCCAATATCTGCATATGTTCGACTAAAAATTTCTTTAGCTTTCTGAAACTCAATATCACTAATTGATTTTTCCTCTTCTTTAATTAAATCCTCATAAGCCATATTTGGTTCTGGAGGTTCAAGCCAGGCTAACCTTAAAAAGAAGAGATCGTCCTTTGTCAGCTTTCCTTTACAGTTTTGACATATATTTTTGTCAGCAAGAGTACTACACCTTGGGCACATAAATGTCCAATCCCACGTCTGTATAAAATCTATTTCCTTTAAAGGATATCTCATATCCCGGAAAGCTTGATTCACCGCATCAGTTGTTTCAGATAATAGTTGATTCAATCTATTAATATCGATTTCATTTTCGTTCATTCTCAAACCTCATTCTCTATTTAGATTTAATGCCTTTTTCATCTTCTATTAAGCCAAACTGCTGAAGAATGCCTCCCCTGGTAGCTTCTAATTGTTGATCAATTTTTTCAAAGTTTTTTAAGCCATTACTAAATTGCTTTTTCCCTGTATTTGTCAAATCCTGAAGTTTTTCAATCTGTATATTAAAAAAGGATTTGATTTGATCTAATCGTTCTATTGCTTTTCCTATTCGAAATGTTTCAATTTGACGTGAAATAATAAATAGAGTAGACAATAATCCTGATAGATTAACGACATTGATTCTCTTTGAAGCGAGGAATTTAAAGGTAGATTCATCTAGGTAGGAATAGAGATAATCGGGTATATACATGAGCATGAATCCGACATTGGTATTTTCTACTGCTAGATACTTCTGCAACTTTTTTCCATGTGTTTGTGCGTTAGAATTTATTTGCTTTATTGTCTTTTTTGTTGCAGCCAGATGATTCCCTGTGTCCAATAATTTCGGTGGGAAGCTGAATTTTGAATCGATTAGGACTTGTTCTTGATTGGGAGGAAGGTAAATCACGAAATCAACCTGTCCACCCGTTATTTTCACTTGTTCCTTCCATGTACTTTGAGGAAGAGAGCTTAAGACCCACCGAATTAGTCCTTCTCCCATTTTTCCTTTGGTTTGAGGATTCATTCTAACTAGCTTCACGAATTTATCAAAGGATCCTTGAGTATCTCGTTGAGTTTTACTCAAATCTCGTTGCATGTCTCGTAATTCTTTGAATTGGATATTCAGATTCCCTTGTAAGTTTTGGATGGTAGTTGCCATGAATTGAGTAAACGTATTTGATTGTTGGATAATTCCAGATGATACTGTAGAGATATCTTCAGAGGAGCGCTCAATTTTTCGAATATGGTTTTTTAAAAAATGTTTATTTATCAAATAAGTAGCAATACTCGGAATGGTAATCGTTAAGAGAATTATGAGGAACATTTCTCCTGAATTCATCCAACCACCTTCTCTCTGTTATCTAAACTTGAAATTTGTGTGGGATTTCCTTCACTCATTTCTTGTTTTATCTCAATATACTGTGAGGGTATGATCACATTTCCTTCGATTATAAGAAAAGGTACTCTTCTTTCTCTTACTTTAGGAAAAGAGTTCTTATACTGCCTGAATAGGTCATTTGAAACTATCTGCGCGTTAAGGATTTGTGCTGTCTCCAAAATATAGAGATCGGCAACTACTCCCGCAGGGATTTCAGTTATTAGCCCTTTGTTAAGAAGCTGATTAAGTCTTTGGATATCATCAATGCGATATTTCAAATTTGATGAAACTAGAGTGATTATATTGTACTTCCTATTCTTCAGAAACTGAATAAGGATCTCCAGATTATGAAGACGACCCCGTCTGTTTTCATCCTTTCCTCCATGAAAAACTGCATTATTTCCATCAATCACCACATATCTCATCTTAGATATCCTCCTTATTACTTTCGTTTTGATCTTCAATCTTCTCTTTGTGATATCTTATCCAACATTTTGGATGAAAGTGAAGATTTTCTTCTGTATATCCTCCATAGGTATTTTTCCATGGGTAAGGGAAATTACTGTTTATCAGGGACTCATCCTGATCTAAAAACTTGTGATCAGTTATTATTGTTGGGAAAATGCCTGTAAATTCGAAGAATTTTTCCATTTCTCTCCTAGCTTCTTCTTTTTGTTCCCTTCTTACTTGATATTCTGCTATTTGATAATGAATTATACATTCTTGGGCTAGTTCTTCTTCAACTCTTAGCTCTCCAGTTTTAAAATCCTCAAAGAACTTTTCAAGAATTAACCATGAAGTGTCAGGAAATATTTCCTCTTCCTCCTCTCCTTTCCTCCATCTTTCAATATTTGATTTGGTAGCTATTTCATCGTCATCCTTTTCCTTCTTTATGTTCTCTTTGTATTCCGTTCTGATTTCTTTTAGAATTTCAGAGCCTCTTTCTTGAAAATTCTTTGTAGCAATCTTTACAAGTTTACTTTGCCATTCATAGTGCATTTTTCCTAAGATACTTGTTGGTGTATGCATATACGCAAATTTATTTTCTATTAGATGCTTTTCATAAACAATAGGACTTAGAGGAACTCCACAATAAGCACATATCAAATAATTCGTCCACTCTCCTTCCATCCAATCTTTGAAATAGCAAGTACAATGGTTTCCCTTCTCCTCAAATTCAAATGTAGACGTTGAGAACAGAGTAGGAAGTTGGTTCGTTAGAGGCTTCAAACAGATGTTACACAATGAAATCTTTTCATTTGATCCTATCTTTGATTGAGCTCCTGTGGTAGTGAAACTAATTTCATCATATTTCGTAGAATACTTAATATCGGTATAAATCTCCTCTAGTTCCCTTAATACATTTTTTATATCTTCTAACTTCTCTGGTGATTCTTTTTCTTCTTTTGTTAAAATTTGAGCCATTGAAAGCTCCTTTTGACCAATTTCAGGGTCATAATGTTCATAAATTCTGTTAAATAAATCGAGTAGTAATTCATGCTCATATTCATCCCTAGAATATACTACTTCATCCCCTTTAATTTCTAATAAAGGGTTTTCACCTACTAAATTGTACATAGTGCTCCTGGAGATGTTTAAATTAGCGATAATTTCCCTCTTACTGACTCTAAGTTTGCTTTCGTCAATTTTAGTGTAATTTTTTTCCTTGATATATCGAATTAATTCACTCATTTTTGATTTGCGTCCCATTTTCATCAAGGTCTCTATATAATTGGACAGTATTTCTACTTTTTGGTATCATTTTTGGATAGTAAATGGAATTTTAAAGAAATAATTGGACTCCCTATTTAGAAGTAGAGCACAACGACTAATTCAGTGAGATTACTTATTATTGTTCTTTCTGATAAATCAATAGCCTTCTGAATATCTTTGGAACTTGGAACAGGATGGTTTTCACTTCTAAGATTAAATTTTCTAGTACGCTCATAGCAAATCCGTTCCAAAGGCTAATATTCTAGGTTCTAAAAGCTTGAATGCGCGTAATAATGCCAAAAAGCCCTGATAATTGGGACGAATCTCTCGAAACGACCAATGAGGTTTGGCTGCTCCAATGGTTATATCATCAATCGTTGTTTCACCAGGGTGCAATAAAAGACAGAAGAGCTTTTTTGCTTTCTTCTGAATCGCTAGGTTGTACCCAGCAAGTTGAAGTTCTAAGGAGTTCCGATAAATCACTTTAGAGGTCTTGATGTCCATGAGAATAGGAATTTTCTGTTGGGAGTTTCCATTCATTAAATATCCTACAAAATCTATACGACCAGCAAAGCCTAATTCATGGTTACACACCACCTTCTCTAGGGATAGAGGAATTAATTTGAAATGTTGCTTAAATTCACGTAATAATCTTCCTACTCTGCGGATTTCATCTTTCATTTGTGGGTACTGACGGATATAGACCAAAGAGTCTTTGTCCAGTGGTTCTTGTATGATTGTTTTTGTTTCATACGTTCTAAGCGTTCCATAGTGTATCATTTCTCCCCTCTCTGCTGTATATTCAGAGATTGTCTGTACCTGTTCTTCTGTTAAACTAGACTTCCACTTCTCCAAAATAGGATTTGGTTTGAGTTTGAGGATAGATGTTACTGAGGGATAATATTCTCCGTTGATAAGATAGAAACGAAAATCATTAATGTGAATCGTTTCAATAGTCATAAGATCCACTTTACCAATCGTCAGGAACAGACAATACTTCAGCTGTTTTTTGGTTTTCTTCCTCTTTCTGCCTAGTCCATTCTCTCTCTTGAATATTAAGCGCTTGTTGGAGATTGGTTACTAATTCTTTAGCATTCTCTCTCTTGAGTTGCACAGACATAGCTTTTTGGTCATTTACTGTAAATGCTTTACCGTTCCATAAGGCAACAGAGATGTTTATCCATTGGTTTTGCTTGGTCACGGACACACTTACACTTGCATCAAAGGATGCCTTCACGTACTCTTGAAAGAGTTTTTCATACTTTTTCTTCTTGTTATATTTTTTAGTTGTTTGATTCATTATATTTAACACTCATGTTTTGCTTGAAAAGACCCCAACGATTTTAATCCCGTTATGCATAGAGGATGTACATAGTTCTAGTATCATATAGACATAAAATCAAATGGGGCCATTAACATTCATTTTCTTTGCAGAAAAAGAGGGGATCGTCCCCTCTGACCTGTTGATTTAGTTACCACCTCAAAATATTCGGAATCTTTCATAAGATGCCGAATTTTGGTATGAAATCTTTTGATTGTAAGAGGCACATTAAAATCCTCCTTTAACAATAACTGATGCACAGAATTGACCCTCATCTCATAGAGATACCTTTTATCAAAAAAATCAAGCAAAAACATCTCTACTTTATCAATAAATTCCTGTTCACTGACTACAATCTGTTGATTCCCTGTGTAAACAAGTTTAAACCTAATTAGCTGGTAAACGTCTTCATATTCTTTTTGAAGATATTCAGGGACATTACCCACAATTATTGCTGGAATGCCTCGTGGGACACTCCTTCCAATCGCCTGAGTCATCTCATCCTCTTCATAATATTGACGCATAGATTCTAATTTACCTGGGTCATAGTAAAAACCCCGATCGCTACTCCTCCACGCAGTGCTACTTTGTAGGTCGTTATCAAGAAAGACTATGTCATGTTCTGCCTTTAAATTTCTATGATCAATAATATAAGTCCCTAAAACGACCACGACATCCACATCTTTGTCAAGAAAGATATTCGTTCCCTTTAAATCACCAAATGTCACAATCACTTTGTAAAAAAACGGACGTATGGAGAGAGGAAACTTAGCATTTAGTTCTCTTAAATTGGAAAATTCTTTGGAGGTAATTATACCAATTGTTCTGATTTTTTTGCCCTGATAAAACCCATTCTTAATTCTGTTAATCGCATGAGTTAAGTCTCTATCAATTCTCTCCAATGTTCTTTTAGATCGAAGACTTTGCTTGGGATAACGACCTTCAGGACATATTTGAATTAATGGTGCTCTTTTAGGCATTCCCCTCCAATGAGATAATTCCTCTATAAAAAAATTAATAGTTACACCCGTTTCCTTATAATATTTGTCCGCAAGTGCTTCTAGCAGTTTTCTGCGAGGAGGAGTGTGCTTACCAATAATGGTTATTTGGGTTTTTTTTCCTGCTAAACGGAACAAATGAAAAATAATCATGTAGGAGGCTTTTTGAATTGGTTCTTGGTGTGTATAAACTTGCATTATCCTTCTAAAATAATACATGGAGAATACATTGGGATTTAATATGAAACGCTTGTTCTCATCCTTTGCCCAATCGATAAATTGGCCGCTCTCCACCAAAATGGAATATAATTTTCGAGAACGTTCTTTGATTTCATAACTGAACTTTTTAAACTCTATGTCATTAAACTCATAAAATGGTATTGATTCTGTTGAACCATCAGGAATTTTATGAAGAAAAAACACGGCAAAGAGTTTGGCCCATTCGTCTTCTAGGTCTTCTAAGGGAGGTAAGAGTTTTTTATCCATGATATTAATATCATCGACAAATATATAATCCCATATTCTTCTTTTAACAATCCAGGTATCCAAAAACGCTAGTGGGGCTAGTACAACTGATGCTTTTTTCCTATATTGTTGTTGATAAGGACATTTACTCTTTTTAATAAATCTTTCTTTAAGACAGTAATCGCAGATCTGTTTAATCCTTAGGGATTTTGATTGTATTGCAAATAAATCTCTAATTATCTGCTGTTCATGCAATTTTGGACATAATCGCAAAAATCCCTCCCAGTGGACATAAGAAATGTTACACATCCCTAATCGTCTTTCCATCTCATATAAACTCTTATGAGACAAGGCGATATATAAAATAAGAGCATTTGGGTCATCTTTTACACTCTTTGCGATCTCTTGAATACACTTTTCTGTTTTACCAGCGCCCATCTCACCTGTTAAGAGCCGTATCTTTACACTTCTTGTTTTTCTTTGCTTCTTTGCACTCAAGGTCTTACATCACCATGTCGCTAGAGTCTAACTTTTCTTCTTCTTCATCAAAGAAACAAATTTTCCTAGATTCCGCATCTATCTCAAAAATCAGAGGTATGAGCTTAAATCTTGTTAGAAAGGCATAATGCCACAAATGAGTACGTGTCCATTCGTGATGGTGATCATCAGGGGTATCAAGCGTATTAACTAATACTGACACATCAAAAGTTTCCCTGTAAAAACGAACGAGGTCATCAACATCAAAAGACTGGGAAAGATGAGTCTTTAAGTTCGTAATATTCTTGAAACAAGCTTTAGATTCATCTGGTAGGTCTTCAAAGCCTTTATGTAGTGAATACCGTTGAGGGTATCTTTCAAAATCTTTTTTAATATGATTATTATTATTACTCATGAGGGTATACTCCAGGTAGGACAGCTCTCTGTTGGAAGGTCACGGGGACTGTTACGAGCAGTCCTCTTCCAACATTAATCTATCAACCATAATTTAACATATTTTAACTCCTTTTCTTACAGCTATCTTCTTTTGTCTTCTAGAAAGTGAGTAAATTCAATAACAGGTAATTCCATGGTGGTTAAAAATTTTAGATGTTCAAAAAGCTCGTCCACATTTCTAGAGTTTTCTACAACAGCTTTTAATTCCTCTACAGTTAATTCATAGATTATTACACATCGAGAAAAATCATTGGTTATAATAACAATTCCGTACATGGAGTAAGAATGAATAATCTTAGCTCCTTTTATTAAATCTTCAACAACAGCATCATGTAAGCTTGGTTTACGTACACCAAACCTTACACTAGGGTACCGAAAATATGCTGGAAGATTTTTTTCTAAATAATCTTTGATCATGGTACTTCATTCCTTTGAACTTAATCCCCTTCTAAGGTCACTTTTTTTTCTTTCCTTCTCTTCTCGTTCGAGTCTATGGAAGCACCAAATACAAACCCATCTGCCATTCGCTATATAAAGGGTATTCACCGGCCTACCCCCAACCACTCTGCATTTAGGGTCTTGACAGGTGTAACAAATCCTTTGAAGTCTAGAAACGGTCATTCGATCTTAACCTCCAATTTGTCCTCTAAATGCACAATACGTTTCTCTAGTCCTTCAATACGCTTCAGAAATTGTCTATTGATCTTTAGCTGTGTTTCTGTTGCTAATGCATCAAGTTTTGAATTAAAATTCTTCAAGAAATTCCCTCCACAGCTTTTTTAACCGCTTTTTTTACCGCATCCTTATAATAAATTGTACCTAAATGATGGCGGAGCTTTTCAAGGTCATAAAATGCTTCACCTTCAAACACCAGATTTACATGCACCTTTTTTGCTTTACACATCACTAACATCTCAATTAATGCTGATAACTATACAAACAACCACAATTTAAATAATTTGCTCTCTATGACGTTGAGGTTATACAAAAATCTATACAAATGTATAACAAAATATATAACTAAAAATTAAACAAAATTCTAAACAATAGAAAGGCGTAGATTAAAGTGATAGTGAAATAAATTCATAGAGTAAAAGAAAATAGAACTTAAAGAATTAACTTTTTTCACAGTAAAATGATTGAAAGAACAAACTTGCTTAAGTTATAAAGTAAAAAATATTATCTGATCCAATAACAGTATGTAGAAGGTTGCTTGATTCAAAAATGTTCCCTGTAGATGTTGTTTTAAATTTGGGGAAAATCACTTAAAAGAAAAAATACCACAGAAAATATGAATTTCGCGCAAAAGTCTGTTTTTAAAAGAACAGAGTAGAGGGGAGTAGACTTAAAAAGAACAGGAAAAATTAACCTGTCGTATAAATGAATATTATACGACAGCTAGCAACATTAACTTAAGCCAATCCTTATAGTGAAGAGACAATTATAATAAAAATGCAAGCCAAAAATAAAATAAGCTGGAATAAATGATTTATAGATATAATTCGTTTAGGAATGGTTAAAATGCAAAGCTCTTTTCATAAACTGAAATTTTCATTTGAAATTAATTCAAAACAGAGAAGAATGCTTGATGAACTTGAGGAAAATTGGGATATGGACATATTAGAAAAAATTGCATGTGCACCTAATTCGATGGAATATTTTCAATGGATATGGAAGGGTGGAGAGATTTATACAGAAAAAAATATTAAAAATCTTCCAAAAGGTTGGAAGATAGTTGGAAGCATTAAAGAAAGAGGATTTAGTATCAAAGATATTGATATTACAATACCAGAAGAAACAGATAAGAATGAAGCAGTATTAATTGCTAAAAAGCTACTTAAAGGATTACCTTTTGAATTAAGATTTGGAAATAAAACTAAACCATTCTATGATGCAATTGATGATCAATGGATTGAATAGAAGATAGATTAACCTTAAATAGGGGATTTTTAACCACAATTTCATGAAAAATATAGATTAATTGAAAATTTGATTGTTATCGAATGATTTTTCACTATAAGGGAATTTTAAACATTATACGGTATAAGAATTAGTGATAAATCAAATTTTCAGGAGGAAAACTTATAAAAATAAATAAAGGATCTGTAATATCCTTTTCAGCGCCAACAGTGATATTGCTGATTATTTCAGTAGCTTTACTAATAAATAACGGCCCAATATTTTCCAAGCAAATTACAATTGAGAATAGAATAGTATTATGGAAAGAAATAGTAGAATATTACAGGAATGATTCTAGATCACATCTACTACTCCCTTTAGGCAGACCATATTCTATCTATCAAGATATAGATATTTATGTTAATGATGAGGACTATGAAGTAGAGATTATCACAGATATTTGTGGAGCCTATTGGGCAAATTTATCCCTAGATCTTTTTGAAAACGAATCTGAAATTGTTGTTGAGAGAACAAACCGACAAAGATCGTTAATTTTGTATCATGAAAAAGGTCAGAATAATATTTCTTTGTGGTTATCGCCCTCAACGTTTATTGATTCAGATAATCAGTTCGTTATTAATCTAGCCAAAACCCTGAATAATGATAAATTAACAAGGCTGGAAAATGCAGAATTGATTAGTAATTATGTCTATTCACAAATAAAATACAAAGATCCCAATGTAAGTGACTTGAATGCATCAAAAGTTTATGATTTAGGTTATGGAGTATGTGAAGACAAAGCGAGATTGTTTATTGCATTATGTCGCGCAGTTAAAATTCCAGCACGTGCAATTACAGGATTTATTTCTATAGATAAAAATCCGATTGATAATCTCCATATGTGGGCTGAAATCTTAGATGAAGAAGGCTATTGGCATCCAGTTTGCCCTACAAACAAATATTTTGATTTCTTTGATGTAAAATTCTTTGACTACCGATATGCATATCATCAAAATCCCTTCAGATATAGTTATTTAAATCAAACAAATAGCACATCTATACCACACCATTTAATAAACGATAAAACCAAGGTAAAAAGCGTAATATGGGATGAAATTAAAGTTTTAGAGCTATTAATGAACTCCATATTTTGGGGAGTAGTTTGTGGTATTTCGATTGAAGTAATTAGCAAAACAATTATCCAAATTAGAAAATTTATATCAAAAAAATATCGAGTTAAACAGAACAGGAATTAAGCTTGATAATCTCTTTAATTGATTTAATTGAATATCATAAAAGCCAGCTTTAACAATTATAATAAACAGTTATACGAAAACTTATTCTAACTATCTATTTTAAAAAAATCTTGTTCTCATTAAAGTACAACACCACTTTATAGGGTAAAGCTACCCTATAAAAGTTCCTTAAGTCATAACTTTATTTGTCTAAATCTGCTTAAGAAAAACATAAAACTGGAAAATTAACTCTAAAATAAGAAAAACATCATCTAAAAACAGAATTTGACCATCCGTTGAACTATTAATTAGTATTTTGAATTTAAAGCTCATTTTACTTATTCAATAACGATACTTTATAGGGTAAAGCTACCCTATAAAATAAAATAAATCGATAAGTTTAATATATAGGGTAAAGCTACCCTATAATTGAAAATATGAATATGCTAGGTTGTAAAATGTCAAGTGATAAACAATTCTCAAATGTTTCCTCCACTGAATTAAGGGATATTTATTCTAAAATTAGTGAAATTGTAACACTTTTCTCCCCAAATAAGGCAAAAATATTATTAATTCTTCCTGAAGATGAAAAAAAGGCCGTTAGGTTCAAATTTATTCGAAAGGAAGCAAAAATTGATCAAAAAAATCTACGTAAAATTCTGAAGGTTCTTGTTAATGCTGGTCTAATAGCAAAATCTACCATGTTCGATAAAGCTGTTAGAGAAGGAACAAGAGAGAAGTGGGTTGAGACTCATCCGCATTATTATCTTACTGAATTAGGTTTTGCGGTAAAGAACTCGCTAGTAGAGATAGTTCAACAGTTTATCCAATACAATAAAGATAGAAAAGAAAAACCTATAGATTGGACACAATTCCTACCCCAAGTTGATTCATCAGATAATGAGTTAATACAATCGACAATAGTTGAAGAAATCCAAAAAATCCGCCAAATATACCCTTTATCAGAAGTTTATAGTTTTGATGAATATGAAGCTAAGCATGAATCAGGGGAATTTCAAGTAGATAGTATGGAAAAAACATCTTCATACCACATTTATTTCGAACTCAGAGAAAAGATACTTGTAATCGGAGTATTTCCACAAGAAGAGCTAGAGGAATCATATTCCTTCTTAAGAAAAAAGGTTCCCTATCTCTATGAATATAGTCACATTAAAGCTCGGCTCCTTAATCCTTCAAGTGTATTTATTTAGAATTGAAAACCATGAATAGGTAGAGCTCCAACTTTGATAGAAATTCCATTTACTGGTGATAATAAACCATATCCGCGGTTATTACCTAAGGAAATTCGAATGTGGAATGTTGCGATTAGAGGGAAGGCGTTGGTGATTTCGGAGCACGAAATACTATCAAATAATATGAATACTATATTATTAGATTCAGGTGCTACCCATACATGTCTTCCTGCTAGGTTCGCAAAAGAACTTAACCTATCTTTAGGAAAAAAACTAATAGTATTCAAATTAGGTACAGGTATTGCTTTTTATAGATCTTCAGATGATACGGTTAAAATCGAACTCGAAGCTAAGACTGGAAAGGGAAAAAATCTTGTTGAGGAAAATGAGGTCGCTCCAATTGTTGCATCACATGTGGTACCACACATACGTTCTGATATAGAAATCCCAAACAGAACTATAAGTTTTAACGAATATGAAGAGTTAAAACTGAAATTTAATTTAAAAAGTGCATTTGAAGCCAAGATTGCAACAAAAACTTCAATAAACTCACTTGTAAATCGCAGATTGGAATTAAAGGAGGAATCAATTATTACAAAAGATAGTTGGTTATTATTGGGTCGGGACTGGCAAAATAAATTCAAAGTGACTTTTAATTATGCTTCAGTGTCCATTCAAAAACGTAGAAAATCAAAATCGTAAACTAAATAATTATTTGAAATAAAGAGAATATTTTCTGGATTGACACACTTAAACACACGTTAAAAGCTAGCTTTAACAATTATAAGAAGGATTTGACGACCTTCTACTTTTTCAAGATAAAACTCCCTACTGGAAACATTCCTGCGTCCTAAAATGATTATAGTGAACAATTTCGATTATATTACATCTATAATCCCGTTTTCTGCTAAT
>JAEOTI010000631.1 GCA_016839955.1 Candidatus Hodarchaeota archaeon
GCAATAACTGGAAAAGATGAGCCCTCTGTACCAGAGATAATTAATGCAATAGGTGCATTCCCAGAGGAAGCCATTCTTACATTCCTTAGTATGTGGTTCTCATATTCAAGAATTTACCGCTCTCCAGATGATAAAAGTCTGTTTATGTTTCGAGCAGGAGAAGAAACGAAACAAATATCTTTTCTCCTTGAAAAAATTGGTGTTCAATATGAAAATGGATCAATTACAGATGCTGGCACATTTGTTCCGGTATATATCGTGAGTAAAACGGAAGACAATGAAGCCCTACTATCTACTCTTCCCTTTATTGACTCTGAGAAAAGCAAAAGAAAATTGCTAGAAGAAGTAGCAAAACTTCGAGTTCGTCTTAAAACTAGAGACGAAAGAAATCGCAAGCTTCAGGGAGTTATTGATGACTTACAAAATAAAATACATGAAATTCAAGAAAAGAAAGATAGTGCAATGTGGTCTCGGAATTATTATGAAAAACAGACTACAGATCTTCGGGAAAAGTTAGAGGCATTAGAACAAGTGAGAATGGATTTAAAAGAAGAAATTCATGTTTTACGAGCAGCATTGGATAGAGAAAAGTTATTTGAACAAAATGAATCAGAACAAATACCAGTAAAGGCTTTGACTCAAGCTGATGAAATTAAGTGGTTGAAGAAACGCTTAGCTGAGCTTGAGACAAAAATGGAAGAAACTACACATACACCTACCGAAGTTGTCATCAGACAACAAGAAGTGAGATTCAGTGGTGGTCAACCAGCTTCTTTTTCAAGTCAGGGTTTTTCAATCCCAATGGGTAAAAAAGGAGAAGATCTGTTACGTGCACTTCTAGGAGTCAAAGAAAATTGGATACTTCTTCTTCTTGCAGCTGAAGAAGATTTAAGCTTAGAAGAGCTTGGAATTGCTATGGATTCCAAAAATTCCGCTGAACTTCGGCGAATACTTCGTCGTTTAGAAGAAGATTTAGAAATTATTGAAAGAATAAGTGATGAAAGGTTTAGGATTAACTATTCCCAAGCAAGCCAAATATTTGAAGAACAGCTTGAAAAGATTTCACATATAGATAACATGGAAATTCGATCTTTACTTAAGCAGATACCACAACTTTGGCGAACAAGAAAAACAATGGGATAAGATTTTTGAATTTGGTGAAATTTGATGTCAGATAAATCCGAAACAGAAGTACTACGCCAATTAAAAAAAAGTATCTCACTGTTTATTGAACGAATAGGACAAGAGGTACAACAACTCCATCAGCTAGTAACAACCATTCAACGTGAAGTTAAAGTAATAAAAACTAAAAATGATGTTCAACTCATAGAACTAACAAGTAGAATCAGTAATTTAGAAAACTCTGTTGCTGGATTAGAACAAACTGCTGGAAAGCCTTTTTTAGGGGCATTAGCAGATCGAGAACCACTTATACCACAGGAGAGTATTGCTAGTAGTCAAAAAAGTGATCTAATTTCAACCCAGGCCGATATACCTTCTTCTGAAACACAAATTACTGACCAAACACCAATTTCAACTCCTGAAATGCCAAAGATTGAAACTCCCGTGCCTGAAGTTGAAAAGAAGGAAGAAAAGCGAGAATTACTCAAAGCCCTGCAACTTATCGATTCACTCTAAGGTTTTTTTTCAATAAAGTGTTGATATATTCCATTTTATGACGTAATGCTATTCTTTCTTCCTTTGAATAAATTCAAAAAATTTTTTCTCTTTTTTATTAAAATTAATGAAAATTTCAGATTAGAATATCTTCCACTATTCCTGACAAATATTTAAGGATGCATTTTTTTTCTCTGACCAAGGTACTTCAAGTTGTAATATCATTTGTTCTTAAAGACTAAACACCAAATGATAAAACACATGTAAAAACTAGTAAAAACCAGTTGAGATTTGATTTCCATGACTTCTCGATTTCTACAAGCAATGAGGCCCTTCATGTCAATCACTCCTGAAGTTGTAAAACCGGAGAGAGAAGTAAGATTTAATGAAAAGATAATTTGGACATTATTGGCATTGATTGTATACTATGTAATGACCGTGGTACCAGTATATGGAGTAAAGGCTACAGAAGAAGGCACTGATCCATTTTTCTGGTTAAGAACGATAATGGCAAGTCAACGTGGTACTTTAGCGGAATTGGGAATTGGGCCTATTGTTACAGCAGGATTAATTCTTCAAATTCTTACTGGTTCAAAAATAATTAATGTAAATATGGGAGATCCAGAAGAAAGATCCCTCTATACAGGTGCACAAAAAGTAATGGCTGTTTTCATGACAATATTTGAAGGCATAGCATATATTCTTGGAGGAGCATATCATGGTATCTCATTTCAAAACACTCCGGATACAGCACTCTTGATTCTTGCCCAATTGATTGCGGCTGGAATAATGATAATATTACTGGACGAGATGATTCAAAAAGGATGGGGTCTTGGGTCTGGGATATCTCTCTTTATCGCAGGAGGGGTAGCTACTCAAATTGCCTGGGGCTCAGTTAATTTGAATAAAGCTCCAGATGGTTATTATATGGGAGCAGTTGCTGCAACTGGTGAAGCTTTATCCAAAGATTTTCCCTGGGGCATCCAAAAAGTCTTTTTTGAAAGAAAAGCAGAAGGAGAACTCCTTGAACTCCATCAAGCTGTTACAACATTCGCTTTTCTCTCCACAATTATCGTGTTTTTGATTGTAATATACTTTGAATCTATGCGGATAGAAATACCGCTTACATACGCAAAATATCGAGGTTTTCGGGGAAAATATCCAATTAAACTCCTCTATGTTTCCAATATTCCCGTAATTCTTGTATCAGCTGTCTTTGCGGATCTTTATTTCGTCGTACAAATGATTTCGAACACGTGGAACAAAGGTGGGGATAATCTCTTCTTTAATGCTTTAGGGGAATATGACCGAGATAATCAGCCAATAGGGGGACTAGTGTACTTTCTAACGCCACCTCGAGGAATTCCCGCCGTAGCAAATGATCCTATACGTGCTTTGGTTTATGGAACTATCATGGTGCTTTTAGCAATTGTTTTTTCATTAATGTGGATTGAGACAGCAGGTATGGGTCCAAGAGACGTTTCTAGGCAGCTTATTCAAGCGGGAATGGCAATTCCTGGATGGAGAAGAAGCCAAAAGATAATTGAAAAACGCCTGAATATGTACATTCCAGTAGCCGCCTTTATTGGAGGTGCTTTTATCGGAGTACTCGCTGCAGGGGCTGATTTTCTAGGGGCTCTAGGGACAGGGACTGGAATTCTTCTTTCTGTTTCTATTTGTCGACAGTATTTTGATATTCTCGTTAAAGAAAAAGCAGCTGATATGCATCCTGCATTACGTGATTTCTTAGGTATTATGTGATGAATCACCCAGGTTAGAGCCTGGGATTCTTTTTCCCTAACTTAGTTAAATGACCAATAAAGGGCACCCAGAAAAAAGGCCATTAAACCGGTCCATAATATTATCTTAGAAAATTCTCTTGCATATTTACCTGTTTCGTAACTCTGGTCTCTTAATAAGCGAAAACAAACATTTAGCAGCAGTATCATTGTGATCGAAATAATAACTAAGTATATTGGATTTCCTTCATAAGCAAAAAACATAGGGAGCGGAGCTAGGAATATTACTAAGATCCAAAAGAAAACAGTAATATATGCAGCTGGTTTCACTCCTAAAGTTACTGCAATTGTCTTTACTCCTGCTTCTCTATCACCTTCTACATCCATAATACCTTTCATAACTTCTCTTCCCGATATTAAAAAGAAAATCAAACCAACCAGTAGAGAAATTGTAATTTGAGCTTCGGATTCTTTAACATCAATAACTAATGCTCCAAGAATGATCGGGGCGCAAATATTAAGCGCAATAGTAACATTTCCAATGGGTCCAAGCTCTTTTAATTTATAGGAATATGCTATTGATAAAAAAACGAAGATTAATGTTGGGATCAATACTTTAAGAAAAAGCCAGGCTGTAATTAGAACACCTAGACCATAAAAAACGACAGCTATAAGAAAGACCTGGTTTAATGTGAGATCCCCTCGAACTAGAGGTCGATCATACCGTTTGTTGATTTTATCAATTTTAAAATCACGAAAATCATTGATTGCCATTGCCCCCCCCATTAAAAGAAATGGAATCCAAATCCCAAAGATTAATTCAAGAACGTACTCTTCCATTAACTCCCAAATAGATAAATCAGGTTGATTTAAGGTTGCTGCAATTAAAGCAGAACAGAACCCAGCAACACTGGCTAAAATGCAATGAGAAAACCGCACAATATCACGAAAACCCGCGATGAAATTCGGTTTTTGCGATAAATCATTTTCCATGAACATTCATCCAATTTGTGCCTTTTAATACATTTTTTTCAATCTCTTAATATATTTCAGTTTATTCATCAATCAATTGTAACAATTCAATGAATGAGTTTTCTTTTTTTTGAGAAATAATGGTAATTTAATGGGTATTATTGGGATATTGATGCTTGGTTGGACAGAAAAACGCCGATTAAAGGGTGCTGAAATCGTTAATCAAGCAAAACCATACAAATCAGGACTTTGGCTTGAATTAGGAACTGGAACAGGAAATAATACAATTCCACTTGGTAAAAAAGTCGATTTTCTTCTGGCAATAGATGTACATGGAAATGAATTATGTCAAATTAAAAAAAAAGATCCAGGAATAGAAGCAATTACAGCAGACTTCCGATTTCTACCAATCAAAATGAATTCCTTTTTTGGTGTTTTTGCAGCATTTTCAATGCATTTTGTAGCAGAACAAAATATTGTTTTTAATTCAATATTCAAACATCTAAAATCTGAAGGAATGTTTATCATTATTGAATATCAAACTAGTAATCCAAAACCTTGGATTCCGTTTCCCCTTCCAAAAAAAATTGCCATATACCTTCTAAAAGAAATTGGATTTAGAGAAATTCGCATTCAATTTGAGAATGAGCGATATTATATTCTAAAAAGTAAAAAAAATAAAAGATAAGCAAGAAAAGAGTTCTACTTCTTTTCCTTGCCTTTCGTACTTTGAGATATTTCTTTTGCAATATGTGCAAAAGGAAGAACTAATTGAGCTAAACTCTTGTAAGCATCCTGTCCTTCACCCAAAAGCATCATTTGATCAACTTTTATGTTCCTGAAAATCTCTGGTAAGGCTTCAATGACACGTAATTGAAGGATATTATCTGGCTGCTCACTTAATGCCTTTGCTTGCTCTCGAATACCTTCTGCTTCAGCAATTAATTTTTGTTTTACGAGAGCTGCCTCACCATCTGCTTCTGCAAAAAGTTCAATCTTTCGAGCTTCTGCATGCCGAATTTGTCGTTGAACTTCGACTTCAACTTCAGCTTGGAGGCGTCTAAATCGTTCAGCTTCTGCATCAATTTCTACAGTTTTTCTTGTTGTTTCTGCTTCAACAATAGCTCTCTCTTGTTCAAGTTGCTGTATCCGAATCTGTCGTTCCTTGTCTCTCTGGTCAACTTCAAGTTTTACAGTTTGATCTGAGACTCCCGTCTTCCTCGCAACTTCTAGATCACGTAGTTTTGTGACCTCTTCCATTTCTGCATTTCTTAATCGAGCTTTTTGTTGTTCTTCAATCTGTTTAACCTTTTCTAAGTTGATTTTAAGGTCAGTATTGAGAACTTCCACGTATGCGATCTCTACTGACTCAATAGTTAGTCCCCAATCATTTACGAGGACGTGGAGTTCACTGGTAACTCGTTTAATGATTTCAGCACGTTCGCGAATGATCATCTCAATTTCCATGTTTGCACAAGTAGTACGAATAATTGATTCAGCGGCATTTTTAATGACTTTTTCAACGAAATCAGAAGCCCCTGCATCAAAAGAAACCTTTCCAAAAGCAGAACTGGGGTCTACAACTCGCCAATAAATGTAAGCAGTTAAAGAAATATCTTGATACTCATGACTGACAACACGTTCTCGAGCTTCAAGTAGAGTTTGTTGAACTGTCGTTGGAATTACTACAATTTGGTCGAAAATTGGTAAAAGGAAGACTCTTCCTCCGGTACCTGCTTTTTTAACCTTTCCATTTCTAAAATGGATAACGTATTGGTTCGTTGTGAATTTTCTATACCTAGAAACATAGAATATTAGTGCCAAAATTACTACTAATGCAATTGCAACGATTCCCAACACAATTGGACTAATCTCTTCTGCCATAATTAATTCTCCTCTTTCCTTTCACATTTTTTTATTGTTTGGTTGATTTGGCCATTCATCAACCAGTAAAGTACTCCCCTGTTTATCAATGATATAAGCAGTTGCTCCCTTAAGAATAAGAACATCTGGTAAAGCTTTTGCTGGGAGTTTTATTTGAATTAATGTTCCATCATCTTTTGTATATTGAGCTCGTACAAGACCACCATCTTCATCGATATTTGTTAATGCTATTACATCATCATTGGAACGCACACCTTCAATTTCTAGTTCAACTAAGGATGATTTCGCTAATTTTTTCCATGTCCAGGATACTATTAATGTACAAAATATAGGAATTGAAACCACAATTGCTAAACGTACAAAAGGATCTACTTTATCTCCAAGTGAGTAAAACGATGTTCCTAATGCGCCAAAAACAAGTAAAAATGTAGCAGCAAGTAGAAAAAAGGGGGCAGGAGTTCCATAATCACCCCCAAGGTCATGGTCAAATGAAATATCTTGGTCGACAGATAAGTCGTGATCAACACCAATATCATGATCAACCGATAAATCGTGGTCAACACCAATGTCATGGTCGACAGAAAGGTCATGATCGGTTCCTAGATCTGTATCGTGATCAAAAATATGTAATCCCTGAAGAAAGACTGTTAATAAGAAGATCATAATCCCTGAAATGAGAAAACCTAAACTTATATCTCGAACGATGATCTCCCAATCTTCGAGGTTGTTTGCTAACATATATTGCCAAAAAAAACCGATTGACCCCATTTAATCCACCTTTTTCTTTTACTAACTCTTTAAACGAACTCAAGTCATTTCAAATTGACTTATTAATTAAATATCCTTTGTTCTTGGATATTTGCAATAGTCTGTTTGTTGCAAGTGTAACATCAGTAACATCCTTAATAAAGTTAACTATGTTGTTCTTAGAAATTTTGAATAATAACTCGCCGAAATCTAAAATAGAATCGTTACTAAAGAAAAATTAGTAATCATTTTATGTATTAATAGGATTATTAATTGAGAATTTAAAATTAAAACGGAAAAATTTCTTGCATAGTACTATGTATGACAATTCTATTGTTGTTAAACAAATTCTCTCTGAAATTGATTCTATCTGCATATTAGGGAAATAACATGTCATATGAAAGACTGCTATATCCACTGGAAAAGATGAAAAGAGTCAATCGAAATCTTACCATATCCATTGGAAACGAATATCGGTGTGTATAGGTTTCGTTACTTTTGGATGTTTATTTATCCAGTGCCTGGTTGTCGTGTATAATGGAAACAGATCCTTTAGATCAAATTTTTGATGAATATCTTGAAGCTCCAACACTTTTCAAACAACGTGAAACTCTAAATGCGGCTTTTATTCCTCCACGACTACCACATCGAACTGAAGAAATTAGAGCAGTAGGATCAACCCTTGCTGTCGCCCTTAAAGGAGCCATTCCTTCAAACATCTTTCTCTACGGAAAACCTGGTACTGGTAAGACTGCTGTTGTACGTCACGTCCTGAGTCAACTGAAACAACGTGCAGAAGATCGAGGCTTGCCATTAGATTACGATTACATTAACTGCCAAATCGTTGATACTAATTATCGTGTTCTTGCACAACTATGTACCAACATGGGTGTTCAGGTCCCTTTCACTGGTCTTCCGGCAGATGAAGTCTATAATCGATTGTGCGACGCTTTAGATCGAACTTCAGCCCTGTTTATTATCGTACTTGACGAAGTGGATGCATTAGTTAAGAAAAGTGGGGAACAGACTCTCTATAATTTAACCCGAATTAATACTGTTTTGAAAAAAGCACGAGTTAGCCTTATTGGTGTATCAAACGACCTTAGATTTCGTGAATATTTAGCTCCAAGAGTTTTATCTAGTTTATCAGAACAGAAAATTTCCTTTTTTCCGTATAAAGCACCAGAAATAGAAGATATTCTTCAAGATCGATCTGAATTAGCTTTTCAGCGGGAATCTCTCCAATCAGGAACAATTCCACTTATTGCTGCCTTGTCAGCCTCAGAACATGGTGATGCAAGGAGAGCGATTGATCTTCTCAGGATTGCTGGTGAAATCTGCGAAAAAGGAAAAGCTCGAGCAGTGACAGAAGAACATGTGAAAGAAGCTCAAAGTCTATTAGAACGCAATACAACTGTTGAAGTAATCACAAATCTTCCTCTTCAATCACGAATAGTTCTTGGGGCAATTTTTATTCTTGAAAACGAAGAAAAAAGGAAAAATTATACTACAGGGGAAGTTTATGAACGCTATTACTCTTTATCAAAGGAATTAGGCACAGAAAGGCTTACACAGAGGCGAGTTAGTGATTTAATTAATGAATTAGATGTACTGGGAGTCGTCAACGCAAGTGTAGTCTCTAAGGGCCGTTATGGACGGACAAAACGAATAAGGACAGCTATTTCTAGTAAACAAATCAAATCAATACTCAAATCAGACCGCTATCTTGGAGATATTATCCAACAACTCTAATTTGACTGGTTTATACCAACTGGTTAATCACTTCGTCAGAAAAAAACTCAATTGGATTCGTTATACTTTCAGATGGGCGGATACCAACCATAAACTGTTGTATTTGAAGTTCGTCTATATATTTCGCTAGCTTCTGAACTATATTCTCTGGAGTGCCAACCATTCTTTTTTCTAGAACAAATTCAAGTGGTTCGGTTTCTTTAATAAGAGGTTTAGCTAACTCCTTCATTTCAGAGGAAGATTTTGCCATGTGAACTCCTCCAAACCAACTGAGACTAACATCTTTTAGTTTCCGACCTATTTTCTCACAACTCTTGTGTAATAAGTTGATGATATCTTGACAACCATCGATGGTGTGATGGGGTATGTTTAATCCATCAGCAAATTCTGCAGCAATACTAATGACTTTTGGTTTCTCTCCTCCAACTATAATCGGTGGATGTGGCTTTTGCACAGGTTTAGGATTGTTTATTGCTGATTGAAGTTTCCAAAACTGTCCCTGGAAATTAACTTCTTCTTCCAGAAATAGAAGTTTAATGATCTGTAAGCTTTCTCGAAGTTGTGCAACTCTTTCTTTTGCTGAAAGAAAAGGAAACCCGTATGCTTGATATTCCCTTTCAAACCATCCTGCTCCAATTGCCAAATCAAGTCGACCTTCTGAAATGACATCAAGAGAACTTGCCATTTTTGCTAATAAGGACGGAGAGCGAAATGAATTACATAATACAGTATGACCTATTCGTAATTTTGTTTTCATTGCCAGAGCAACCATTAAAGTCCATGCTTCAAGATAAGGATCTTTATGCTCCGAATCAAATCCTATTAAATGATCATTTACCCAAATACTACTAAATTTATTATTTTCTGCTTCCACTACGTCCTGAAGTATATCTTCCCAGTTATGACGCATTCGGACATATAACCCAAAATTTACCATTTTTCAATCAGCTCTACTATCTTTTTTGGAAAAATATTATTTTAAAGGATACTTTAGAACCAGAGGATAGTTTAAAACGTTTTTTTTTTTGGAAATGTTATAGGGTGATGAATTTATATTTTCATAGATTCTTTTGATCCAGATATAAAATATTCTCTTCTTGAACTGTTGAATTAATTGTTTTTTTTTTAATTTCATTTTTAATGTTTTTATCCGGATGATTCTGAACTTCGAACTTTATTGTCGGGATATAACAATTAGTGGGGATTGATGAACAATTGACCAACAGTTGTAGAGGTCATTGAATATTGCATTTCAAGTTTTATTTTAGCTTCTAATAATCCCAAACTTTATCAAAGCATTTCGGTTCCCTTGTTCTTACCCCTTTACATAAGGACTGTGGGATTTATAGAATAGTACCCCTTGAAATTAACAGTGATTGTCCTCAAATACATAGGTTGGCAATAACTTCTTATTTGTACAAAAGACCTCATTTATAGTTCATAATTTGCTGAACATATTACAACAAGTTACTATACCTCAAAATGATTTCAGTGTAAGAGATACTGTGAATTTACTTTGAATTAAGGAGTTTATAAGCAAATAATTCCATAATATTAGGTTACTCATCCCACATTACTGATAGGCAAAAGCAATCAAATTCCTGAATTGGCGGTATTCTGTCGTGCTAGAAGCAACAATTGAAAAAATTGACTCATTTGATTTATCTGATAACGCACTCAAAGTTATGGAGAAACGTTACTTAGCCCGAAACAAAGAAGGGAAAGTTATTGAATCCCCTGAAGCTATGTTCCGTCGTGTTGCCAAGAATATCGCAGAAGTAGAATTCAAGTATGACAAAAACGCTGATGAAGTGAGAAAAATTGAAGAAGCATTTTTTTCGGAAATGAGTGAGTTACGTTTCTTACCAAATTCCCCGTGTTTAATGAACGCAGGTTTAGAGTTGCAACAACTGTCCGCCTGTTTCGTCCTACCCGTTGAGGATGATATGGCAAGTATTTATGACGCAGTTAAGGCAACAGCCCTCATACATCAATCAGGAGGGGGTACGGGTTTTTCTTTTTCACGATTACGCCCAGAAGGGGATATTGTCAAGTCCACTGGAGGAAACGCCTCTGGACCGATCTCTTTCATGAAAGTCTTCAACGCGAGCACTGAGATAATTATTCAGGGTGGGAGAAGAAGAGGAGCAAACATGGGGATTCTGAGGATCGACCATCCAGATATCCTAAAATTCATTAGTTGTAAAGAAAATGAAGGGGACTTAAGCAATTTTAATATTTCTGTTGCACTAACAAACGATTTCATGGAAGCTGTTACTCGAAACGAGGATTATGATCTAATAAACCCCCGAAACGGGGAAAAAATAGACCAATTAAATGCTCGAATGATTTTTGATCAAATAGTAGAAGGGGCATGGCGAAATGGTGAACCCGGCATTGTTTTTATAGACAGAATTAACCAAGACAATCCAACTCCTCATATTGGCGAAATAGAGGCCAC
>JAEOTI010000632.1 GCA_016839955.1 Candidatus Hodarchaeota archaeon
AATTATTGCTCTCATTCCAAGCAGTTACTTCAATTACATCCTTCTCGTTATCTTCTCTTAGATGAAGAATATGATAAAAACCCTTGAATTGTTCATTAAATTTGGTTGTTTCTTCAGTTACGATGGTTATTGGTATCCTATTCAACATACTTTTAGGAATATCTCTCTTTGAATTATCTTTTGCTCGTGCTTTCAATTTTTTCTTAAATATTCCTTGAATTTTGAGCTCAAACTCCACAAGATCCTGTCTTAAGCGCGTGAGAATAAATAAACGATAAATTGATCTATCAACTTCTTCACGGTCTCCAAAATTTTTCACTAGAAATTTTAGGAGTTTTATGGATAATTCTCTTTGATCATGTGTATAGAGGTCGTTTGCGTATGCATGCATAGATGATATCAATCCATCTATCAGTTCAGAGTTTCTTTTAAGTAACAGTATGGCCTCATTTTGTTGTTTAGTAGCAATTAATGCAACTGATAATCCAAGAATCTGAGTTGAGGATAATTCTGGATCCATTGCTGGAAGAGAATTAAACAACTCTAACGCACGATCGTATTTACCTAGTAATAAGAATAACAGACCCTGCAAGGCAATCAAGTTTTCAATTGCTTCTCTACCGACTGAAATATAATTCATATATACACGGCAAGCTTCTGCGTGAATTAAAGCTTCCAAAATCTGATTTCGTGACAATTTATAATTTAATAACCAGCTATGGTGTTCAAACAGTTCTGATCTAAGCATGCGTTCAACTATAACTCGTTGTTCAAGTCCATCGATTGAATATATTAAATCTGAACTTTTAGACAAAATCTCTAATAAAACTTCTTCTGCAGCGCGAACATGGAATCTCTCTCTTGTTTCACGGGCTTTGATAACTAATTGTTGGCCGATTAGCAACCCATCTTCAGGAATTAGAACCTCTGGTTCATTTTTAGGAGCAATTGCAACTATTTGTTCCTTTAATTCCGCAACACTACTATCTCCTCCAACCTGTGCAGCGGTGCGTACAAACCGAGCAGTGTCGGTTAAATCATCAATAAGCATCGAAACATCAATGTAACGACGGGTTTTTTTCTTGTAACTCCATGAAGCACGAAATACTCTTTCAACAGTTTGATCCAGAATCTTACGCATTTTTATATCTGATACAGATGCTGCTAAAATAGATACAAAGGACCCACAAGATAAATGGTCAATTCCTTTGAAAGTCTTATTTTCCTTAATTATTCGTGCTACCCCTTCATCATCTGAAACAAGTGCAACCTTATTATTGTCTTTCAACGTGAATTTTTTTGCTAGAATCACTACATCAATATCTGCTGGGTCATCATGAACCCGAACCATACGTTCTTGTACAGCATAATCTGCTGTTTTATTCCAAAGATTAGAACCCCGATTTACAGGTTCGGTCCGAAAATATTTAGGAATTAAGTGTCTTAATTCTCTGAATCGACCAGGTATATCGGTTTTAGGGATTTCGTCGGGAACAATTATTTCCATTCCAACAGAACGACCAATTTTCTGTAAATGTGGCATTAAAGATTTCGTTACTCCTGCATTAAGAAGTGAGATAAAGAAATTGGTATCCAAGACAACTATATCAAATACTGATTCAGACACATTAAAATTCTCCATAGATAAAACAAGTAGAAAAGGGGTCTCCCTTATTTCAAGAAAAGATCTTTTTTAGGCTAAATAAAACGAATAAGAGCGGAGGGCGTGATTCGAACACGCGTAATACAGCTTTGCAGGCTGCTCCATAACCAGTCCAAGCTCTTCGTTGCAAACGAAGTGCTCTTTGGTACCTCCGCAGAAGTTGTGAAATTTAAACCTTAAATGGAAATACAATCTTGTAGAAATATAATAATTTCGCATTGGAAAAAAGGATCAAAAATTACGTCCTTGTCTTCCTTTTTTGTAGATGTTTTTCGAAATTAATTATTGCACTGAAATTCTAATTTCTGATTCTCAAGATAATCACGGTAAAAAAAAACTTCTGAAGGTAAAACTTGGTTTTTCAATAAGGAGGTTAGCATTATTTGAAAATGTTTTTAGAGGAGGGACGGGATTTCAACTATAGAAGGTTTAATTATGGACGAGCCGAGAATACATGTATTTATGCCAAGTATGGATGGCGAGTATGTTCCTGTAACATTTACATCTCCTAAACAAGATATGAAAGATACAGAAGTGTTGATCTTCCTCGATGAAGAGACTAGACACATTTATATCTGGACAGGTGAAAATTCCTCTGTACGGAAACGATTTATTTCGAGTCAAATTGCTCGTCAAATGCGATTGGAGAAGGGAATGACCCATAGAATCTCTACGGAAGATCAAGGAAACGAAACATCACACTTCAATGAATTTATTGTAAAACTTAAGGGAAAACCAATTACTGCTGACACCCTTATGGAAGTTACTCCCGCAGAAGCTGCAGTAACAGCAGATAATGAAACTCCACTTGATAAGTCAGTTTCGGCTTCTTCAAAGAAATCTGAAGTTAAAACTACTAAGCCTACAAAGGTTGAAAAAACAAAACCTATTGTAACTGTACCTTCTCCTCCGCCTAAGGTGGAAAAGCCAAAAGAAAAGGAAACAAAGAAACTCGAAGAACCCTCACAAGAATATTTCGCCAATGATACACAAACGGAAGTTCTAGCGACTAAAGCACAGCTTTTATTTCCTGCAGGGAAAGCAGAGACAACTCTCGTAGCCCTTCATGCTTCATCGGCTGCTACAGAAGGAAAAATCGCATTTTATTCCGTGAAGAAGAAAACTAAAACAATTCCTATTAATAAGGAACAGACTATTTTTGTTATTTATTTAAAACCAAATTCAGCATCAGTTTTTGAACTTGATGATCTGGAGATTCCAATTCCAGCAGGAAATTCGATTTACTATACCTGCCCAGGTAAAACGTTCATTGGTATTAATATTGAGTGATTAACAAAAGGAAAAATCAATAACTACATTTTCCTTTCCCATATCTCAATGTCTTCGCTCTATTAGTAATTTCCGTAGCTA
>JAEOTI010000633.1 GCA_016839955.1 Candidatus Hodarchaeota archaeon
AACTCCTTGCATAGTGTCAAAAATGAATGTGATCTTACTATAGTAGCAACATCATCTGTTGGCAGAGTGGAATTAATAAGAAACCTGTTGAAATTAGGTTACTCAAGATTCCTAGTTGAAAAGGTGGTTTGCCAGTCAACAGAGGAATATATACAGCTATTAGATGATATAAAAACATATAATGCAAAGGGGTGGGTAAATACTAACCGACGATACTTTGAAGCATACCAAAAGGTTAAAGAAAAAGTTGAAGGCTCAAAGAAAATTCATTTTTCTGTTACTGCAGGTAATGAGGGGTTAGGTTGCAACGCAATTCATTTTCTAGATCTTTTCTCTTGGTTTTCCGATTCAAACCAAATTAGATTGAACGGAGATTTTCTTTATAACAAAATATTCCCCAATAAACGTAGTAAAATCTTCAAAGAATTTGCAGGAAGCATTATTGGTTCTAATGACAAAGAATTTGTTATTATTATCTCTTTTCTGCCAATAAATAACCTACCAAGAACAATCACTGTTGTTGGGGATGATTTGTATTTAGTCGTTGATGAGACGAATGAAAAAACCCACATAATAAGTGGTAAAAAAGAACTAGTTGATTTTAAATTTAGATTTGAACATGTTAGTGGTATCACTACAAAAATTGCCACTGAAATACTAGAAAAGGATAATTGCATGCTCCCAACTCTGAAGCAGTCGTTATATGGGCACTCTGAACTATTTCGGATATTCAATGATCATATAGATCGACTCATAGGAAAAAAAATGGTTCTTTGCCCCATAACTTAATCAAGGAAGCCTGAAACCTCTGAAAAACACTTTCCATTACATTTATCTAAAATGATACCACGAGGATTTAGAAATGTGCTATAACTGGCTAATAAATATCAACAAACAAAATTATGAGGATAAATCAATAATCATTATCGGAGCTGGTTCTATAGCTGAAGCATATGCTTATACTCTTTCAAAGATGAAAATTCAGGATGTTACGATCCTTTCTAAAAGCAAAGAAAAAGTGGTCCAGCTTTGTCGAAAATTTAATTTTAGACCACTAGATGGCGGATTTGAACATCATTTACCTTCCTTAGATATAGTGGATCTTGTAATTATAGCGACTCCAATACAATTACTTGTACAAGCGACTAAACAGGCTATCGAGTCCGGTCAGACCAATATTTTGGTCGAAAAACCAGTTTCTTTAACTGTTCCTGAAGTACTTTCTCTAAATAAGATTATAGATAAGAAAAAAGTTGGTGTTGGGTATAATAGGTTGCTTTATCCTAATTTTCACCGATTAAAGGAATTAGTGGAAGAAGATGGAGGGATAACGTCTTGTCTGTATTCTTTTACAGAATGGACACATTTATTTGATTTTTCTAAGCACACACCTGAAGTTTTTCAACGTTGGGGGATTACTAATTGCTTGCATCCCATCTCGATGGTACATGAACTCATTGGATTTCCAAAAAAACTTAGTTCCTACCAGTTTGGTAAGCTTGATTGGCACCCATCAGGATCTATTTTTACAGGAAGTGGAATTTCTGAAGAGAATATACCTTTCTCCTATCACGCAAATTGGACCTCTGCTGGACGGTGGGGCGTTGAAATTATGACGGAAAAAAATGCTTATCGCCTATTACCATTAGAAGAGTTGTATATTTGCGCAAAAGGATCATTAATATGGGAAAAGGTAAATTTCAAAATAGCTTATCCAAATGCTAAGCAAGGAATTGCTGAAGAAATTGCAACTATGTTACACCATAAAAAAAAGAAAGAAATGGGTCTCATGTCGCTAGAAAAAGCAGGTCTATATATCGAATTAGCAGAAAAAATCTTTGGATATAATTCAAGGGAATGATAAGTTACAAAGAAAATTGAGGAATAAAATTCGTCGAAAGAGGGCTAAACTTGAAGATCGCAATTCTTGCAGGTGGTTATGGTACTAGATTAGCTGAAGAAACAGAAAGAATTCCTAAACCCATGGTCGAAATTGGAAATATGCCTATTCTATGGCATATTATGAAAAATTATTCCCATTACAATTTTAAAGACTTTGTGATTGCTCTAGGGTACAAAGGTGAGAAGGTCAAAGATTTCTTCTTACAATACGCCTACAGGAAAAATAACATCACAATTAATTTGAAAACCAGAGAGATTATTCAACAAGGTGAATCAAACGAAGATTGGGTTATACAATTAATTGAGACGGGTATGGAAACAATGACTGGAGGGCGGATAAAGAGGTTAGAGAGATGGCTTTCATCAGAAACTTTTATGCTAACATATGGAGATGGTGTTGCTAATGTTAATCTCCATGAATTATTACAGTTTCATCGTTCACATGGTAAACTAGCTACTTTAACCGCAATTCAACCTCCTGCTAGGTTTGGAGAATTGATTATTGAGGATGATTCTATTATAGGATTCACTGAAAAGCCGGAACTTAGTGACAACTGGGGAGTATTCACTCAACAATCAAAGTTAGAGAATTGGATCAATGGTGGATTCTTCGTCCTTGAACCAGAAGTTCTAAATTATATTCAAGATGACTATACTATTTGGGAACGCTATCCATTAGAACAGTTGGCACAGGAAGGTCAATTAATGGCTTATCGACATACAGGA
>JAEOTI010000634.1 GCA_016839955.1 Candidatus Hodarchaeota archaeon
ATATTCTTTTTGGGCAAATTCTCTTAGTTGAGACACTGATCCTTCAACCAGGATCGCAGGACGAAATTTAAATTGATGTAGAACACGAAGGTTAGGAGAAATAAGTGAAGGCAATTTCTTAAACAAGTATATTGCTTGAATTGTCTCAGTAGAATCCTTTTCTAACAATTTTTTTTGACTTGGTGTATTGTTGCTTCTAGATTGAGTCAAGATTGGAATATTGTCTTCTAATAATCCTTTTTTTCCACCAATTATCGGTAAAGGAATAATAAAGGAGAAAATGACAACTAGAACAAAAATTTTCAAATTTTCCACCATAAATTATATTGGAAAGAGATTCTCATTACCAGTACTACTACCAATTTCTTTAAAAGCTGTTTCAAGACCCGTTCCTGTCTTAACACTAGTAAAAAAGACTTTAAGTGATGGATTAAGAGTTATAGCATCTTCTTTTAATTTTTCTGAGTCAATATCCATAACCTCAATAAGATCTGCTTTATTCATTATAGAAACTCTTGCCAACTTGAACATTAAAGGATGTTTCTGGACTACATAAGGACCCTCTGATATTGAGGTGACAACTATTCGATAATGCGCTCCCACGTCCCAATCAGCAGGACATATTAAATTTCCAACATTTTCCACAAATATAATTTTTAATTCTGAAGTATCTCGTTTTCGAAGGATATTGTCAATTTGGATTGCATTTAGATGACAACCTTTTCCTGTGTTGATTTGGATTGTCTCAACACCATATGACGCAATTCGATCTGCATCAATACTTGTAGTAAGATCCCCATTAATCACAAGCATGGCAGATTTGGGATTTACACATTGGGCTAATTTCTCTAAAATACTTGTTTTCCCCGCACCAATACTTCCCACAATATCCACTATTATTATACCTAATTTTTGAAAATCTTGTCGAAGCTCTTGGGCAATTCTATTGTTTGTTTCGCGAATGTTCTTTTCCACTATGACACGCTTGACTTCATTCAAGACTTAAACCTTCTATTTAAGTCATCGATAATTAAATTGGATAATAATCATTTCTAAACAGGTTACAGTGAATGAACTCTTCTTTTATATTCCAAAGAAAAAAAAGAAAAAATCCAACCCTAATAAAACCTTGAAATATCTTGAGTTTTTGAAAGATACTGACCTCCAAAGGTGCGTCTTATGACAACCATCAAACAACTTCTTGCTCCAGAAGGAACTGCAGTGGTCTTAGGGAACGAAGCAATAGTACGAGGCGCTTTAGAGGCTGGCCTTCAATTTCATGCATCATACCCAGGAACACCCGTCTCAGAGGTTGGAGAAACACTCTCTAAAGTAGTACAGAATGTAGATCTAGGACTTTATGTAGAATGGAGCGTGAATGAAGCAGTTGCATGTGAAACTGCATTTGCTGCATCCCTAGCTGGTCGTAGAAGCATGTTTACTGCTAAACATGTGGGATTTAATGTTGCTATGGATGTTTTAATGACAATGGCTTATGAAGGATGTCGAGGTGGGTTGGTACTAGTTACTGGCGACGATCCTTCCATGCACAGTTCCCAAAACGAGCAAGACACCCGTTGGTTAGGAACTACTAGTGGAATGCCAGTTCTAGAGCCTAGTGATGCGCGTGAAAGCCAGGGAATGACGAGAACAGCATTTGAATTAAGTGAAGAATTCAGTATTCCAGTTATTCTAAGAATGACAACCCGAGTTTCTCATTCAAGATCAGATATCGAATTAAAACCTTTACCAAAGGTAACTTGGGAGAAAAAACCATTCGAAAAAGATCCATTCAGATTGGTCAGTGTTCCTGCTGTAGCTCAATTAAACCATCCAAAACTAATCAAAAAGAAGCAAGACATTACAATCTGGGCTGAAAAAAGCCCTCTCAACTTCGTTGATGGTAAATTTCCTTCAGAATCAGGGATAATAACGTCTGGTGTATCATATTCTTATGTAAAGGAAGCTTTACGAGATCTAGAGTTAGATATTCCCATTTTAAAAATAGGAATTGTATCTCCTCTCCCTGAAAAAGTAGTAAAAGAATTTCTTAACCAAGTGGAAAAAGCTATTATTATTGAAGAAGTAGATCCGTTTTTAGAAACGCATATTAAAGTTCTAGCAACAGAAATGGGTTATAAAGGTATAATTGTGGGGAAAAAGGAAGGAATTACGTCCTACGTTGAAGAACTGGATACTAGACGTGTTATTGAATCATTACAAAAAGCTTTGAACTTAAAAAAGATTGATTTTTCAGAAATTGATCAACTTGTAACAGAGACATCTAATCTAATTGCAAATCGGCCTCCAATTTTATGTCCTGGTTGCCCCCATTCTGCGACTTTCTATGCATTGAACAGAGCATCTAGAAGAAAAGTTCTTTATTGTAATGACATTGGATGTTACGCTTTAGGAATCCAACCTCCTCATTCCGCCGCAGATACCTTAGTCTGTATGGGCGCGTCGATTGGTATGGCAGGAGGATTTGGTCACGCTCAAACAGAGGAAAGGCCAGTTGCGATAATTGGTGATTCTACGTTTTGGCACACTGGATTACCAGGCGTAGTAAATGCTGTTTATAATAACTCACCAATTACAATCTTGATCGTAGATAACTTCACAACTGCAATGACAGGAGCTCAAGATCACCCTGGTACAGGAATGACTGCTATGGGCTGGCCTGCTAAGAAATTAAACATTGAAGAGGTTGTCCGGGGGATAGGCGTTGAATGTATAGAAATTATTGATCCTTATCAGATGAAGGAATCAGTTGAAGCCTTCAAAAGAGCCTTGAAGTATGAAGGACCTTCTGTAGTCATCTCTCGTGGTGCTTGTATGGTCCAAATTACTCTTCGAGAACGACGACGAGAGGGAATCCGAGTACCTCCATTCGTTGTAGATCACAATCGTTGTAATGGATGCGCTCAATGTGTTGACAATTTCAACTGTGCAGCAATATATTGGTCTGATGTAGTTGATGAAAAATCTGGACGAAAAAAAGCAGCTATTGACCCCATTCTTTGTGCATCTTGTAGTGTATGTTCCCAAGTTTGTGCTAGAAAAGCCATTCAGCAACAAAAGAGCATGGAGGATGTATAATGGCTTCAATAAATTCTTCAAAACCGTATCAAATAACTCTTGGGGGTGTTGGAGGGCAAGGTGTCTTAACCATGACTGATATACTCTGTGACGCAGCTCTTGCAAGTGATTTTCCAGTTAGAGGTTCCGAAACACATGGAATGGCCCAAAGAGGGGGAAGTATTCTAACTCATGTCCGTATAGCTTCCATTTCTGCACAAGCTTTTGCTCCACTTATTCGTGATCGATCAGCAGACGTGATAATCTCGACAGAACCAGTAGAAGCTCTTAGACATGCGAGATATGTAAAACAAAATGGTATAATTTTAACTAACAAGCGTGGAGTCCCTCCACCGTCTATGACATATCGCCGTGAAACCTATCCAGATATGAAAAACCTGATTGCTGCATTACATAAATTCAGTTCAAATGTTGTCGTAATTGATGGTACAGGATTAGCAGAATTTGCTGGAAATCCTGCATCTTTGAACGTAGTAATGCTAGGGGCTTTAAGCAAAGTAGAAGGATTTCCAATTGATTCCAAGATATTGCAGGAAAGTATTCACGTCCGTTTTAGGGAAAAATTCCGTGAAGTTAATCAGAAAGCGTTTGATGGGGGATTTAACGCGTTCTAAATCTTTTTTTTAATGGGTCAATTCTATCATTATAATTTTCAAAATTTCTGGCTCTTTTCCGAAATATGGCCTTACCATTAAGTTTACAAAACTCTAAGAAGTATTTAGTTTCTTATAACACAAGTTCAATTAATAATAAAATCCAACGTTCGCGCAAGTCTCATCACGGAAGCAGGAAAACCTTCGTTACATTAATAAAGATCTAAAGGCTCTTTTTGAAAATAAGTAGGGAAAAAAGAAGGAGTGGTAAGGATAATTGACCCTTCCACTGCTGGGAATTTAGCTTGTTTATGGTTTTTCTAATGAAATATAACTCCATACCCAAGGACTGTCTTCATTTCCAGTTAAACCATCAAAAGCCCATGAGTGGTGTTGCCACTTCCAGTCAAGGAGGGTACCCACTTTCGAACCTGGGCTAAACTTATGTGTGGTTACAGTGAAACGGAAACTGATGTGTCCTGGGTTTTCAATCTCTACAGGAGGTGAGTAATATATTTGCATGCCATAACCTCCTGTTAGCCAAAGATAATCTACATTTGATGATCCTTGATCAGTCCACATGTCACTTATGGTATCAATTTCGCTATTCTCCCAACCAGGAAGAAAAGCATTTGTGAACCCAGCGATGTTTGATTCTCCATAACAGTCATTTTCTATTTTCCACTGATCCAGATTATCGATGAATCTATAGTAAAGTTTGTACGTATTTTGTGCCTTCATGTACATATATGGGTAAGGATCAACAGTCCCCGTACAAGAAATTGTCCGAGTTGTTACAAGCTGCCATTCACTTGGATCGGGAGGTGAAGGGGGGTAGACAATACTTCCTTGCATATTTATCCATACACTGGAATAACCATATATCCCAGACGAGTCTCTGACACGCAATGTGATTGTATGGGAACCTACTGAAAGTGTGTCTAGAAAGTAACTACTGGTTGAAAGTACTCCCTCAATGCTTGAAATCCAGCAGAATGTCAAAGAGCTTCCTTCTGGGTCATAACTCGCACGGCCATCAAAAATAATTAAGTCTCCTTCAATACCGTTTGTACCAGAACGTGGAGAAGAGATTACAGCTCTTGGAGCTTGGTTTGGAGGATCTGATGGTGGTGGTGCTACTCCCAAAGCTGAGGTAGTGGCATTTACCAACAGTAATACCAATATTGTGACTAATAAAACCTTTAATATGATTTTTGTTGACTTCATACCAAAAAACTCCAGTTTTTCATTTTTACAAAAAACCTATTTAGAATCATTATTAGGAATTTATAAATTTTTGTATTATTATACTAAAACAATATATTACTATTACGCGAAAATTACAAGGATGTAATTGTAAATGATGAAGAACCAAAGACCAGGGACATTAATCTGTATGACTCTAACCCCTGGAGACTTAGTCCTTCTTCTTACTGAAGTACATATGATGCTTACTGATGCAAATTGGGTATATGTGAGTTCTGGGGATACATTAGCATAATAGATTCAGGACCAGTTACCTGGGTTAGCAGGTACTGTAACTGTATCTTATATAGTAATTACATCAAAGGTTTATTATGACTCCCGTAACGTCAGGTGGAAGATTGACGTTGTTGGTCATAGCTGGAGTCATGGAGCAGCAACACATTATTCCTGGTTCCCTTGGAATACTGGAACGAATGGTATCTTTACTCTTAGTTCTTGGGATGTTTACAATGAATGGATGGACTGTCCAGAATATGAAGGTGGTTTTGAACTTCCTTCAGGTGAAAATCTGGCTTACGGCGTCAGTGTCACCACTCCCGCTGTTTGGTCTGGTTATGACTTTAAGTAAACTTTAACCTCAGCTTCAAATAAAGGAGCTTATGCAAATACTTATGTCCATATGAAGGTTCGGGCGTATTACGGTGGTGCTGATTGCACAAGATGGGCTTCTATTTATTTAAAGACAACTGATGGTGGAGATGGTATTGGTTGTCCTTATGCTGCACCTTGGACTGGTAATGAATACACCCCAGAAAACAACATTTTAATGACAAGTGAACGTTATTATGCTATTGGTGGGGGGATTGATGTTGATGATTACTATCAACTCATTAATCCAATAATGCCTAAAGAAAATCAGTATTCAATTAGTATTACTGAATTTGAAAATGAGCATTCCTTCCTTGATACGTTTAAACTCACAACAATCGATCATTATACAAGAACTAAAGTAGCTGTTGATGCTCACGGGAATATTCTAACATTTCGCCATCCTCGAGCACCCATATCTGCAGTAGACGATAATGGAAATAATGTCAAGCAATTAATTAAACAAATGAACCATGATAAAAGTTTTCTAGGATATCCGGGGGATAGTATGATTCTAGAGTTTCCAAGAATCTTTAGTAGACATGCAAAATTAGTTTTACGAGCTGATGCACTCAAACAATCGATTCATGTCCAGATGCAAAATGAAATGGGTGAATGGTATACTATCGAAGAAGTTCATCCACGAGCGAGTAATTTCAATAATGAAATTGTCAATCTACAAAATCAAATTGAATTTGGTCAGTCTCTTAGAATCCGCCTATTTTGGACTGATAAACACTATTTAGACTTTGTTGGCATTGACACATCTGCTCCAGCGCCAGTACGCATTAAAACTTTATCAATCACCAGTGCAATAGATATTGATGACAATAATATTACTTCCCTGCTTTTAACCGATGATGGACAATATTCAGAGCTAATTCCCAGTGAATCAATCTTTCTTAATTTTCCTATAACTCCTCAAATCGGCTTTCGAGACTTTGTACTATATGTCAATGGCTACTATATCCCTTATGAAGGTTAATTGTCTTCTTGAGTTCCCCTTAATTCTTTGAGGGGATTCTTTCTTTTTTTTATTTTTTTTCTAACTTTTCAAATATTAGATCTTTAACCCAAAAATCCCTCTATCTCATTATCAAGATTTAACTCATTTCAAAAATCAGATTTAGAAACTTATATGACAACTAATTCTTTAGAGATTCAACCATGATTCAAAATGATAATGAAACCTTTGATATGGATAAAATTAGTGAAATCATCCGTAAAGGCGATTTTAAATCCGCTCTTGCGATTCTTGACTCATTCGAGAGAAAAAACACACTTGAAGAGCAAATTCTCAAACTAGAACTCCTTAAAAAATTAGATAAGTTTGAAGAGTGCCTTAATTTAATAGAAATTACTAGAAAACAATGTATAAAACAAGAAAAACCTCTTTTAGAAATTGATACGTATATTATTAAAGCAGATGTATTGTGTTCTCTTGGTAAATTTGAGGAGAGCTTTTTAGAGATTAATCAAGGGGAAGAGATATTAAAAAGTAATCCACAAGATCAAACCTCAGAGTTTTTGAACAGGATTGCATCATTAATGTTCCAAAAGGGCAGAGTTCACAGAGAAAAAGGGGAATTCGATCAATCTTTGGATTTACATCAAGAAAGTTTAGAAATATTTGAAAAAATTAGGAATAAGCAAAAGATTGCGGAGTCTTTCAATAGTCTAGGCACAATTTTCAGAGATAAGAGTGATATAGGCAAAGCCTTAGAATTTTATCACACAAGTTTGAAGATCTATGAAGAAATCGGAAATAAATATGATATGGCAAAGGCATTAAATAATCTCGGTGTTATTTGTTGGGAAAAAGGTGATCTAGATGGGACTTCTATGTACATAAGGAAAAGTTTGGAGACTTTTCAAGATATTGGTAATAAACAACATATAGGAAAATCTCTCAATAACCTCGGGACAGTCTTCTTACATAGAGGTGATTTAGACCAATCATTAGAGTATTATCAACGAGGTTTATCAATTTATGAAGAAATTGGTAATAAACTTGATATTGCATTTTCTTTGAGTAATATTGGTATAATATATTGGCATAGGGGTGATGTAGAGCAATCCCTTAAGCATCATCATCAAAGCTTAGAATTACGCCAAAAAATTGGAAATAATCATGATATTTCAAGATCTTTAAACAACCTCGGTTTAGTCTATCAAGGTAAAGGTGAGCTTGACAAAGCGCTTAAATACTTTCACGAAAGTTTAGCGCTTCGGGAGAAGATTGGAAATAAACAAGATCTTGGTAAGTCCTTCAATAACCTCGGGGTACTTTATAAGCAGAAAAATGAATTGAGTCAGGCAGAAAAATATTTGAGAAGAAGCCTAGAGATGTTTGAAGGAATTGGTAACCCGCAAAATATGTCTGAACCTAGATTTCAACTTGTCCATACTCTTTTGATGCGAAATTCAGTCGACGAAGCGTCAATAGAGGTAAAAAAACTCCATGAACTAGATCAAGCTGCTGGATTACAAGATATTACCGTGAAGTATCACTTAGCATTGGGTCTTTTGAAATTAAAACAACACGAATTGACATCTGCTGGTATTTCCGGTTTTAAAGCAAAATCAAAAGCTATCGAAATCCCTCATTTTAGACTTCAAGTAGAATCAATCAAGCTCTTAATGCAAGTTTCATTACAATTCTACTTACTTACAAAGCATTTTCAGTACAAAAGACAATTAGAGCTTCAATTACAGGAATTAGAACAATTAAGTAAACGAGAGGGTCTCTATGAAGCCTATATGGAAACACTACTAGTACAAGGATTTATGAAACGTGCTGATTTTGATCTTCAAGGTGCGATTGAGAAATTTGAGTTAACTGAACAATTGGCTGTTGATTTTAACATCATTTCGTATGCAAAGAAAGCACAAGAGATGCTTAAAGGAATTAGAGAGCAATCTTCCTTACTTCAAGAGCTCCGTAATACTGCTCCCCATATTTATGAACATATTCAATTATCTAATACTTTTGATTTACTTACAACTCTGATTGAAGAAATGCCCGAATTAGAGAGTAAACATAAAGTGCCATTAGCTAAATGGAAGGAAAAAGTTTCTCTTGAAGGGGATCAATCACAATCACTTGAAATACCTGCTTCTTTGGAAGGTTTTGAATCTCTTTCAGGACAAAAAGATCAAATTGACGTTGAACAAATGGAAAAAATAGAATTCTTAGAAAAAACAATAAAAAAACGTCTTAATGTCTTCAAAAAGAATAAAAATTATTTAAAACTTGCTGAATCATATTATAACTTAGCCAAAATCTATAAATTGAAGGAAGACCAAACAAACACTCAAAAACAACTTGATCTGTTAATTTTACTCTCGCAAACGACAAATAAACCAATTTTTAATATTTATTTTGAATTAGCAACAGCCTCATTAAATCTAAAAAGTTATGAACTACTTTCCGCTTTTAGTAATGCATTAAAAGCTAAAAATATGGCAATAATGGAAAATAATCCTAAATTACAAGTCTTATCCACAAAATTAATTGTACAAGCTCTCTTACAAAAATTTCTATTATCAAGAGATTTAAAATATAAGTCTCAAATTGAACCTCTTTTACA
>JAEOTI010000635.1 GCA_016839955.1 Candidatus Hodarchaeota archaeon
ACAGTTCTCCACCCTTTTTTTGACAGTTTAGGGGAGTTTGGCGAAATTACCAATAAGAATTTTATTCATTAAATATAGAAAGAATTATATTTTATACTTATACTATACAACTTGATTGGTATGTCTAATATCCCGATTAAGTTCAAAGAAGAGGATCTCAAGAAAATTGATGCATTAATATCTTCTGGTAAATATGCTAATCGTAGTCAAGCCATTCGTTCAATGGTTGAAGAGAAATTAACAGATATAGATCCTCCAGGTCTCTTTACAGGAGAGCGCGACAATAAATTGAATGAAATTGTCAATCATCTGTTAAATAAGGGTATTGAACCAACGTTTGGCAGTAAAAAAACCGCTGTTGATATCGTAAGGGAAGGTAGAACCCGTTGAAAACAGCTTATATAGATACTAATGTGTTAGTTGCTAGATTCAAGCCAAACGATCGTTACTATCAAAGTTCATGCAAATTAATGGAATTACCACTGCTACGACGAGTTTCTTCAGCATTAACTATCATAGAATTTATTAGTGCTATTTCTCGCCAGTTTGAGGAAATAATACCATCTATTGAGGAAAAGGAAGATCAAATTCTATTCGAGAATCTCACTCAATCAGAACAAATTATAATTTTAAGTCGTATTCTACTTCGAAAACTACCAGTAGAGTTCTATCAAACTTCTGAAATATTAAAACTCCGTGTATTAGAAAGAGAACTGAATGTTCCAACTGAATATGCTTTTTGTGCAAATATAGCTCCAGAATTATGTCTCCGAACTTTAGATAACCTACAAATTGCCACAATGGCGACATTAGCTCAATCCATTATTGATGAAACAGACTTCTTTGTGACAGATGACAATGAGGTTCTATCTAAAAAAGAAAAAATCCTTGAATTAACTGGAGTAGTTGTACTCTCGAGTGAGGAGATCACACGAGTGTTATCCTAGAACTTGAAGTTTAGCGAAATTAATAATACCAAATTTAGATAGAGTCATGGAAGTGGATCAGATCCTCCTCCTCCTACATAAACATAAGACCAGTAAGCAGGAGACTGATATGAGTATGTAGAGTAACCATCTGTCCAGTATAAGATTACTTCACTTGTTTTTGTGGTTACTTATCGCAGAATTCTTTTATTTCTTCTGAAATGGCAAAGTAAATAAATATTCTCACTTTTAAAATAAATCCTACGAGTTATTCGAAAAAGACTTCTTTTCTTTCAGAAATAGTAGATTTTATTGGTTTAGAAACCGTTTTGAGTCCTAATTTACTACGTCGTGAAGGCACAGTTCTCCACCCCTTTTTTGACGAAATATAGTTTGTTTGACGAAATTGCGAACAAAAATAATTGTCACACTTTTTAGTTTATATATAACAATCGCCAACATGAATATTATGAATTCATAAACAAGATAGTCTAAATTTATTTAGTGATTTTTCATCTATGAGTACAATACGAATGTTCATTAACATCAAACTAAAGATCTTCATTATAGGAGACGAAAGAACTGACATTACCTAAGGAACGTTATTTAACCGATGAGAAAGGAAATAAAATTGCAGTAATTATTGATCTAAAAGACTATCAGAAGATCCTTGAAGATCTAGAAGAATTAGAAGCAATTCGCGCTTTTGATGCTGCAAAAACTTCTGGCGAAGAAATTTTACCTTTTGAAGAAGCGATTGAAGATATTGAACGGAATCGCAAATGAAATATTCGCTATTTATACTAAAGAGTGCCCAGAAAGATCTAGCTAAATGTCCAATAAACATTTATAATCGTATCCGAGATTCCATTCGAAGTTTGGCTGATAATCCTCGTCCTAAGAACTCACGTAAATTAGTGGGTCGTGATGGATGGAGAATTCGAATCGGTGATTATAGAGTAATTTATGGGATAGATGATAAACAGAGAAAAGTGATTGTTCTCCTTGTTGGTCATAGAAAAGATATTTATCGATAATTACATTTCGAAAAATTAGTGAAGGCACAGTTCTCCGCGTAGTTTTTGACGTTATAGACATTCTTTGGCGAAATTAGGTCTTGAATAATATTGTAGTTTAGTCGTCAAACACGAGTTTGACGACTAGAAATAGAAATCTTTGATTTCTTTTTGAACAGCTTTTATTTGAAAGAATGCTGTAAGTATCTCAACCTGCTTGGATAGATGATCTCAGATATAGCTTTGATGTCATTTAACTGTCTAAAACTACTACTTTTTGAGCAAGATGGAATCATTGTCTCCCCAAGTAAGTGAATCAGGTCTCCCTGAAGTCCATCAGCATCCCCAAAAAATTAATTAGAATTTCATCAATTAATCCGTTAAATTGATTGAGGAAGTTATTTTCTATGGTTCAATGCAAGGGTTGTGGGACTCCAATTGATAATCAACAAGCGGTGAATTTTAATGGTCTTTGTCCTGGTTGTGTCCGTATTCTAAAATCAGCTGGACCTATACGGACTATTGCAAAAAAACAATCGGATGAATGGTTGGGTATGGTAGTTTTAGGAGTTATGATTTGTTTAGTCTCCCTTGTTGCTTACCTCATTGATGTTGAAGGTAGAGAAAGAGGAGGTATCTTTATTACAGGTCTTGGGTTTTTTATTGGTGCAGGTCTCGTCTTTTTTGGTTTTATAATGTATAGAGGATCACGAATTTCAAACCGAAGACATCAACAACTACTCTCTCACCTAGATTAGTTTTTTTTATTTCATTATTGTAAATGCTTTCTTTATGGAGTTTATAACTGTCCAAAACTACCTAGTATTGAGGAAATTGAGACGAATGTTTTGAAATTGAGTTGAGGGATATCAAATGGATGTATTGGTTATAATTCTATTTTTTATCATTATAGATGTTTTTATCGCGATTTTTGTTGCTTTAAAAGCCAAAAAAAATGGTCAAAATCCGTTCTTTTGGGGAATTTTCACATTTATTACCCCTATAATAGGAATATTTGTCTATTTAATATTAAAAACATCATGGAAAAGTCAAGTACGCTCTGGTAATGGATTTTATTGTTTAAAATGCGGATTAGCTAATGATTCTTCAAGTATTAATTGTAAAAATTGTAAATCACAATTATCACAAAGAATGAATTCCGATCCTTCTTTTATTCAACCATTTTCAAAACACAAATATTGTATTTCTTGTGGTGCAAAAAATCCTCCTAACAATCAATTTTGTGGTGAATGTGGAAAACAATTGTAAAAAATATGAGCTAAAGAAGATGAGAAGTAAGAAATCATAAGAAATCATAATAATGGTAAAATTAGTACTTATTTCATTTAAATTGAATACTATTTTGGAATATTTAACTGCCTAACCCTACCACTAATTGAGAAAGATGGAATCTTCCACTCACAAGAGTTCAAGGTCAAGTCTTCCTGAACATTATCAACGACCCCGAACCCTTTCTGGTGTTACCTGTAAAGTAGTAGCAGGTTGTGGACCCTTGTATATCACTCTCACTTATGATCAGGGTATTCCACGTGAAATATTCATCTTCTTTCCCAAATTTAAGAGTGGTAGTTGTGTCGGGAGTCTCCTCGAAATTATTGGACGGTTCGCATCCAATTTACTAAAATGGGAAAGAAAAAATGAACTGGGACGTAATTAATAATTAAATTTCTTTTGGTCTACCGAAAGCACAGTTCTTCACCCTTTTTTTGTCGTTTTAGACGGAGTTTGGCGAATTTAGTTCAAAAAATTATCTAAATATGTAACGTTTGTTAGATTAAGAAAAGTATATACTTCGATATATACCTAATAACGCTTTAGTTATCTTTTTTTTTATTCTCAATCAAGTGATATACAAGATCTGGAAGAAAAAAGCTAGACAAACCAAATGAATTTTTATGACCTAAATGCAGGTATTAATAGTGGAGTAAGTATAATGAAGTGTCTTGTTTTAGGAGCTGGTCTTGTTGGGAGTGCTATCGCCCTTGATTTAGCAATGGATCAAGATATGGATGTAACAGTTGCAGATGTAAACCAGTCTTCCTTAGATAAATTAAAATCACAGCATATTAACGTGATACGCGCTGATTTATCTGACTCACAAACTTTGAAAAGCACGGTAATGGACTTTGATATTATTGTTGGGGCATTACCGGGT
>JAEOTI010000636.1 GCA_016839955.1 Candidatus Hodarchaeota archaeon
TATCAAATAATACCTAGTATTGAAACTATTATAAGGTTTGATTTTCTTATAGATTAGCTGAATGTTAACACCATATTTTATTTTTCATGAATATCCAACTTAAAACCTTCAAACAATATAAAACTAAATTTTTTTTCTCAGTTATTATTTTACATGGTTTTTTTCTTTTTTTACCTATATTTTTAGTAAATTTAAGCGTTGTTTTCGTTTTATATTGAAAATTTTTTAATAAATCACATATTAACCTTTTAAATTTGTTTTTATGGTTCTAATAATAGGTCAGCTTAGCCTATAAAATGATTTGAAATATTGAGAATTTAGTTGTACATTGACTATTTTCGGTGATTTAATGAAGTATAGATATATTTTTATAGTCTTAATCCTAATGTTAGGACTTTTACAGAGTATTAATCCAATTCAGGCTATATATAACAATGAAAATCTAGTTTCCCGTTGGATAATCCATGAATGGAATGATGATATCGCTGTGGCTTGGGATTGGCCATCTAAATATTTCAAAGCAATCACTGGATCTTACATAAACTATACACTTGATTATCATGATCCTACAAACTTTACTTACCCTAGTGCTGGTACAATTGAAATTGGAAATCTCACAACTCAAACAAATAATACTAAAATTGCTGAAGTGCTGATATTTTCGATATACGGGTGGTTTCCAGGACTAGTGACCTCTTCTAGCAGTTGGAATGATCAACAGCAGGCAGCACAAGAAGCTGCACAGGGCCAATTTACACTAGGAACCGTAGAACGTATTGATATAGTGTATAATTACACAGGAATTTCTCGTCAAGCCATTAATTTTACTTACAATCAAGATCCTAACTTAGGAAATCAAAATACAACTTTAATTTATGATAAAGAATCAGGTGTTCTATTAGAGGGATATACTGAGTTGCAGTTCTTGACTCTTTACGTTTTACATCTACAATTGGTGCATTCTGACTTGATATCAACAGTTAGCGTTGCATCATGGTATTTCCTCCCTATCTTTCTAGCTTGTCTAATTTTAAGCCTTGTTTGGAGGCTGGAAAGAGGAAAGATTGAGAGATAGGGTTGGATTAAATGAAGATTAAGGACGAGGAAGCTGAAGAAATTAGAAAGGAACTCCTGAATGAAGTCCGTGCGATCCAGATATTTTCAACTAGTGTTATCTTTTCTGCTGCAGCAGTAGCAAGCTCGACTGTCTTACTACTTATTCCTAATCTTGAAACATTATCTCTTTTCTTTTTTCTTGTAGGTTATCGCTACGGACTGACTACTGGTACAACTACTGTATTAACCTCGGTAACTATTTTTGAAATGTTTGCCTCCCAAATCTACGGAACTGGAGGGCCTCTCCCATTTCTATTGAAATTTCCTCCCTTTTTATTAATTATGATTGTTGGAGTATATTTTCACACCTTGAAAACAAAAGAGGAGTTCTCAACGGATGATAAAAAAGACTATTTAGCTAAACAAGGATCAATTGCTGATGTACCAATTTTATACGAACCCCAAATGGTTAACCAAGAGAAAATTGGAACCAATTTCTCTTTATATGAACGGGTACTTCTTGCACAACTTGGATTGGCATTGACAATCATTTATGATATAATCACATCATTTGGAATTTTGTTTTTTGTCCCTACATGGCAAGGTCTCTTGGTGAGTTTTATTGCGGGAATACCATTTTTTATTCTTCATCAAGTATCAAATCTCATCCTGTTCTCAACTATCCCTTCTATTATTACTGCGTTAGACAAAGCGAGGCCATCAATGTGATTATTTCCAAGCTCTTAGGGAAATATTGGATTCTCCAAATTTTAACCGTTGGGGTTGTAGCTAGTTATGCAATGGGAATGAGTGTTGGAATTCTTCTTTTCATTGAAAGCACTCAACCAGACCAATCTGTTGAAAACGTTTCAGTGTTATTAATAATTGAATCTAACCATCCTTCTTATCCTTTGAATTATTCTGACCTTTCTACCGTCTCAGTAGATCTTACACTAATCGAACATATAAATAATACAATAGGTAGAGAGAATTGGGATGGAGTGAGATATGGCGTAGCTGGATGGTTCATTAAGCGGATTTTTAATGTTACAGAAGAGGGAGGCTGGTATTGGCTTTACTATTATCGTATTCCTGGAGAAGTTGAGTGGATTTTAACTCCATTGGGTGTTTCTTCTTTTAAATTGAATCAGGATTATGAAATTAGGTTTGTTTTCAACAACAGCTAACTTTCAGCTCATAACTACTTATCACCAAATAGGATTTAAGGATTCACATGATTAGAATTGAGAATAAAATCAAAATAATTCATTCAATTGAATTGCAAGGGTTAACCATCTGTTTTCCGAATCGGACTCCTGTCATAAAAAATTGCAATTTAAGGTTTCAAAAGGGTAAAACGTATCTTCTCACTGGTGCCACCGCAAGTGGAAAAAGTACTTTACTACGATTTTTAAAAGGGATTATCCCCTTGTTCTATCCTGCAACTATATATGGTGAGATCCAAGTAAATGACAAATCAATATCTTTAGAAGAATTTTGGAAATATCGTACAGAGTTTGGTTACTTATTTCAAGATCCACCCTTACAAGTAATCGGAGCCACAGTTGAAAAAGATCTAGCATTCGGTTTAGAAAATTTGGCTATTCCCTCTTCCGTAATTAAACAAAAGATTGAAGCCATCGCTGAAAAGCTCAACATATCTCATTTAATTTCCCAATCA
>JAEOTI010000637.1 GCA_016839955.1 Candidatus Hodarchaeota archaeon
GATTATATCTCTAATGCGGTAGAAATGAAACAGAATTTCTCCCACTTACCCGAACGCTTCGTCAAACATGGTGAATCGCAGATTGCAGGCATTATTTTAGATCTTTTAGATGAAATTTGTTGAAGAGAAAAAAATTATACCATAGAAGAATAAAATTCTTCCCACGAGAGTAATTCAACCATATCGACATGAGTTTCCTTGTAGATTTTAAAATAATCTTGAATGATAAGTTTTAATTGTTTATCTTCAATGACAAATTTCTTTGATTCCCATAAAGCCGAACTAGCTAGGATTGTATCAAAATAATCGTCATGACCTAATTTTTGCAACTCAAAAGAGAGATCATTTATTTTAGCATCAAGAAAATCAATGACATTATATCTCTCATCTTCCTTTAAAGATGTCATGGCTTGAGAGAATTTCTTTTCCAGTACCTCTTCATCAGTTCCAGATTTAGATAATTTTATTACTTACCATTTAATTTCAATCATTGAAACTGGTGAATAGGTGAAAATAACTTGATCTAATTGGAGAATTTCCAGGATTTGGTTGTTCAATCCCTTGATTAGGGGTTTTAGACCGAATAATGGCATTAAATAGGGTGTATCAATATGAACTTTAATCAAATTCTTTTTCTCCATGCTTTTGTATTGTTTCTGAAAGTGCCTCAATCTCCTGTGTCGATACACGTGCGATAGAAGGTGTTTTAAGCAAATCTTCGACTGAAATGACTTTCTCAATGATAAGATAGCCCTTTGGAGAAATATAATAACGAATTCGACTATTAGGGGATAATCCTAAAGCTTCTCGAAATTTCTTCGGAAGATAAAACTCCCCTTTTGATCCGACTTTTGCATATTTTTCCGAAATCATAACAATACCCGATAATTTTATAAATTTCGGGTATAAGAATCGTATCATATCTCATTATTTTTGAAATTAATTCGATATTCATCAAGAGCTGGTAAGGAAACCTAAGAATTCATTTGAGGGAGAAATTACCAAGACAGAATCATTCGTAATATTTAATTATATTTATTAGGATTTTGAAGTAGTAAAAATTATTGTCCTTAAAGAACGATAATTTCTGGCAACGTACATAACATGGATTTGACAATAAAAACGTCTGGACTGTTTTCTGGGACAGTATTCAAAGCATTCTTTGTAAACGTGTTCTTCTTGGATTTTTTTTGAGTATCTTTGTTTTAAAGGTATTATACTTTTTTGGAGTGTTCAAAATGTCTTCGCAAATGGTTCTGATTTGTTCCAAAGAATAACCAAGTTCTTCCCAGAAAGAATCACGAAGTGTGACCCTGGGTTTAATGACTGCCAGTTGTTTCTTTGCTTGATCCATAAAGAAGTTTAATGTTTCTTGAGGCTTTTTCTCTTGGATTTTGACCCCAATGTCTTTTCTAATGTTCAGAGGTATATTGTTATCCTTCAATAGTAAGACAAGGTCATCAAAATTTTTTACTAATATGTTGAACTCTACCAAAACTATGTAATTTTTTTCTTTTTAAGTTCTTTTACCAGTAATTTTCTTGTTTCTTCCCATTTTTCGAGTTTTTTTGCCAGCTTTTTTATACCCACGAATAATTCAGGGTCCAGAGGGAAGTGTCTACTGAACCGGCTTTTCATTATTTCTAATAGCTTTTCATTTTGACCAGTTTCAATATAGAATGTTGAGAGCCCTCTGAAGATTGTACTATGCTCAGAAGGTAGCAACTGATAGAATCCCTTCAACATTATTTTCTTATATTCTTCTAGATTTTCTGTTTTTGAGAAGACTTCTGCCAGTTCGAGATAGTCCTCTTCATAACGAAAATTTTTTTCTTTAATGCTAATATAAGCCTTTATGTTCCCTTTTTTAAGTTCGAGTTTAGCCATTGTTTCATGTATTAATTTGTTTTCCGTGTTTCTTTGCTTAAGACGCTCTGTCAAGCGTGTATGAATATACTGAAAGTCGTTTGGTAAAGTAGCAAAAGCAACAAAAAAATCAAGAACCTTCTGTAAGATTTCTTCTGGGATAAGGAGTGTATTGACACGAGTAAACATTCTTTGAACAAGACTTCTGCGATTGGCCTCACTTGTCAGTACTTTTGAACGATGTTGTAGGAGATCCAGAGTTTTTTGGAATATGTCCAAATGATCTAATATCAGCGTCTCTTGGTAAGTCTTATTGGCGGTAACTTTGAGAAAGTTATCTACTACCTCCTCTATGAGTTCAATACCTAGATTACTCGGTGATATCATTATCTCCCTAAGGATGTTATCCAATTTCAACATTTCTGCTTCTGATAGTGATAGAGAATTATTTATATTCTCCTCTAAATAATTAAAATTCTCATAATAGTCATTCTCGTCCTCATAGTAGTCTTCGTCGTTTTCAATGCTCTCTTGTTGCCCATTAACCTCATCTGGGAATGTATTTTCAAAGAACTCATGAATTCTAATCTTGAACAGTTTTCTTAAATCAGTTAAACTATCTTTACCCACATTAAACTTTATTGCTAGTAACAACCCAAAAGAAGGATATTGTTTAGAATATTCCTCTAAGAAAGCCAGTAGATGATTACTTTTAACTTCTCCTCGAATTTTTTCTAGATCAACTTCCTGAAAACTTGTCAGCCATTTTTCGATTTCAGCTTGTTTTCCACCTTCTTCACCCTTATTTTGATACTCATTAATATATTCAAGTAATACTGCAGCCAAGTGTTTACAATAACCGTCATAAGGATAGGTACATCCACCCTCAAATCCTTTGCTTTTAAGACTTATTCTTACTTTGTAATAAGGATAATAGGAACCCTTAACAGTAGCATAAATCATTCTTCCACTTACTCTAAGCTGACTAACAAAGTCTCTGTTATAATAGTCTTCGCCACGAGCATAAATTCGATCTGAGAACGAATTTTCTATTTCTTTGACTGTTATTTTAAGGGAAACCATTTCTATCCAAGTTCTTTATTTCGTGACCTGTTATTAGACTATGGAAGTTTGCTAAGTCTTTTTATAAACCTTTTTTATGGCAACTGTACCATTTTTCTGTTCACTTCTCCACCATCTAGCTTTAAAAGACCTGACTTTGAAATGTCTATACCATCTAAAGATGTCTTCATCACCCATTTCAGAGTAAATGGATAATAATGGGAATTCCTCTTCATCAGCTTTCAGCTATTTTCCTTTTCAAAAGCTCAAAATCTAACGGACTCTGAGTTTTTTAGCTTGATATTTGCCTTCTTTGGGCTGTTCTTTCTTCTGTAGTTTTTTGGGTTATGATTTCGTACAAGATAGCTTTCGATTTTGTGTGGTGGGGACGAAGAACTCTCCCTAATCGTTGCACAAATTGTCTTTTTTGAGCACTTCCAGATATGATGATCCCTACCGATGCTTGAGCTACATCGATTCCTTCATCTAAGACTCGTCCAGCAGCTAATACGCGAATGTTTCCTTCTTTGAACTTTTTAATGAGTATTGTGCGTTCTTTCATTGGTGTTTTTGATGAAATAATTGGGATGAGATATTGTTCTGAAACTCGTTCTACAAATGGAATAGATTCACAAAAAAGGAGGATCTTTGCTTTTGGGTGGTTTTTCAGAATATTACCTACAGCTTGAAGTTTTCCCATCGCATTAAAGGCAATTTTTCTGCAAGTTCGGTGAGCATCTAATGCACGCCTCGCTTCAGGGTCTCGGTAACGAAAGATCAACTGCTGAAATCCTTTTTTACCAAATAACCGTTTTTTTGTCATATATTCCCGAAATATCTTGATTTGATTCTCATATTCGAACTGTAATTCAGGAGATAGATTTACTAGAACTTTTTTTACCATATAATTGGCAATAGCTCCAAGCTGACGCAACTCTTTAGGGGTAAGACTAAATACAATAGAACCGACATATCGTATAATCGGATCATACCCCTCGTCTGAAGGATCCAACGTGGCTGTCAGTCCTAATCGGTATGGAGCTATATAAGCACGAGCTATTTCCCTCCAGCTTTTTCCCGAGAGATGATGAACTTCATCAAAGATTAATAACCCAAATTCCTTGCGTAAACTTCTTGAGTACAGTCGTGCACTTTCATATGTTGCTACAGTTATCTCTTGAACATCTTTAATGCCACCACCAAATTTCCCAATCTTGAC
>JAEOTI010000638.1 GCA_016839955.1 Candidatus Hodarchaeota archaeon
ATGAAGGTATAAGTCTAATTCCTCCTTGTGCAACTTCTTTGCTTACCGATATAATCCTTCCTGCAACAATTAAATTGTCTATCCCTTTTGGGATAAGACATCTGTAAGGAACAGTATAATTTTCTTTTAGCTGTTTGACTCTTGCAATCGAATCCTTAAAAATTCGATTGTTTTTAACATCCTTTTCTTGAAGTATATACTCTCCAATTATGCGTCTTGTTTCCCTAATTCCTATTTGCCCGGCGGTAGTTGTAATGTATGAGTTTTCAAAACCTGGAACGTTGTCTCTTAGAAATTTCCAAAGAATATGTGCATGTTTTCTAGCTTCAACTTCTGCTTTAGTCAGTTCAAAAGTATCCATTGGATCAATGTTTGAAATGTTTCCACCCCATACATTCAGTTCTCCCTTACGGATCAGATTTCGAAAATTGATTCCTGGATAGCCATAACCAGCTTTCAGACCTATATTAAATTTGATTTTCTTATTCTGAATAGCTTCTTCCAATAGAAACCTAAGTTCATTCAAAGAAGGAATATGTGTTAAAAGCTCATCCATTTGTACATTTCCGATATTAAACATTAAAGTCAAGGGCAGAGAATTCTCTTTTTCGCTTGCAATAGGAACTTTGGCTGCAACAGCTAAATCTGCATCGCCAGTAGCATCAACAATGATATTTGCCAGTATTGCCTTTCTTCCAGATTTATTTTCTATTATCACTCCTTTAATTTTTCCATCTTCATCTATAACATCAACAATCAAAGTATGTAAAAGTAAATTTACTCCTGCTTCTTCTAGCATCTGAAAAGCCACTACCTTGAAGATTTCAGGGCAAATAGGTATGAGATCATAGAAATCTTTAGCAACTTTAACGCCATCTTCTTTTGCTAGTCTTTTGATAATCTCTTCATAGATACCACCTTCACTTGGAGGAATAGTGATTACAAGTCCGTTTGTTATCATTCCTCCCACAAAACCACATTTCTCAATTAACAATACTCTCACATCATTTCGTGCCGCAGAAACTGCTGCTGCTAAACCTGAAGGACCTGCCCCACATACAATTACGTCATATTTATCTATGATTGGCACAGTGATTTGTTGAGTGATTTGGTCAATCACTTCCTTCACCTGAGTAAATATTAATTCTTTTTGATGATACATTGCATATAATAAATAGTCAGTAAGATATCTGACAAACATAGGCTTTAATGAAAAAGCGAGTTTAATTATATTTTATATAAAAACAAAGGGAGGGGATTAAAATTCTAAATAACAAAGCCATTACCAGAATGCAGAGTATAATAGTAATAGCCGTTATTGTAATTGCTGGAATAGCAGGTGGATTATACTATTATCTAACACTTGAAGACACGGAAGAAAACACCATCAAAGTTGGAGTTTGCATGCCGTTTACTGGAGGGGGGGCAGCACTTTCCGAATGGGGAAGAAAGATGATTGAACTGCAAGTTGAAGAGTTCAACAATGATGGAGGTATAAAAGAAGGGAAATTCAAGGGTTACAAAATTGTGCTAGCGTTTGGGGATTCAGAAAGTAATGCAGAGACTGGTATATTAGAGGTTGAAAGGCTTATTACTCAACAAAACGTGAAAATAATTATTGGTTGTACCTGGAGTAGCATCAGTAAAGCGGTTTTTCCAGTTTTGGAAAAGTACCAGATACCTTTGATTGCAGATACGCCATCAGCGGTTTCTCTGAATAGAGAAGGTTCAAATTGGTTTTTCCGCCCAGGTTTTCATGATGAGATTGTCGTGAAAGATGCTTTTAATTTCATAAAAGATTGTGAAGAAAAATCTGGTGTTCAACTACAGACTCTTGGCATATTGCATACATCTGATGAGCAGGGTTACATGGTTAGGGATGCAGTTTACGACGTCAACGATGAGTTTGGGGGCTATGATATAGTAGCGGATATAGCTTATGAAAAAACGGCCACCGATCTTACAAGTGAGGCACTCCAACTAATAGAAGCAGATCCCGACTGGGTTATTGCTGGAACACAGGCAGAACCGGGAGTTGTATTGATAAATTCTCTAAAAACGTTTGATTGGAAACCGAAACTTTGGGTAGAAACTGGGTCCGAGTTGACTACAGAAAGATTGATGGAAGGTGTTGGTGACCTTTTAGATGGATTTACTCAAAAAGCAGTATGGAACTGGGATTTGAACAAAGCTATTTCGCAGGAATGGGACGATTTGCATATGGATGAGCACGGAAACCATATTCAAGACGCTAGATTTTGGCTACCAATAGCTATTATAACTAGACTTTTTGAAATGGTCGACTCTCTTGATGGTCCTACGCTTCAACATGCATTGTATTACGATCTTGTCATACCAAAAGATGAACTGATTACTTCATTCGGAGTGGATTTCAAGGAACCGGAAACAGATGAACCAGGAATGAACAAATTAGCCAGCGGTATATTTGTGCAATTCTTCAAAGATCCACAGCTTGACTATCATACAGTTTGGCCGTTTGAAGTTGCATCCAAAGACATTGTTTTTCCAATGCCGGATTGGTAAACTTCAAAAACCGCTTTTCTTTTTTCTTTGAATTACTTAGATTCCATGATAAACCTTAATAATTCTGTAATAATGCGATCCTTCAGGAACAGAAATTGGAATAGGAAATGGATTAAAAGTAAATCAACTTGAGATTTGAAGATGAAGGTCGTAGCTGATTTTTGGTAGCATATTTATCTTCTACTTGTTTAGGCTTCAGATTCATCCGCTTCATCTTTGCGGTTATTGTGCTCGCATTAGAGATATAAAGCATAATATGCCTAGCTGAATATCAAGAAAACATTAAGCCGAAAATCCAAAAGACTGCGAAACGACACAGCTGGCAACAAATTACATTGATACTGTTTTCCAGATAGGTTAGTATAATGCAGCTTTAGGGAAGACAGTTTCTTAGTTTCATTTTACTCTCTCCTACCTTCCATGTCGTTATGGCACCAGCCTTATTTTTCCATGAAAACGTATAGGCTAAACCCCGGAGTGGAAACCATTTGGATCAGATAGCATATAAACATCTGATAATTAGAAGGTTAACTCGCATCCAGAGACTTGCCAAACAGAAAAGATTCGAGGAAATCCAGAGTCTTCTAAGAGAGAAATATGTTTAGGGATTGAAAATGTCCCTCAAAATAGCTTGTCATGGATGCGGAAAAATCCTCTATGAAGGCTGGGACATGCTCTCCCCCTATGAAATAAGGATAAAGAATAATAGGCGGTGCCCCGCATGCGGAAGAAAGCTCTTCATTGTGCGCGCACACCTCATATTCCCACTCCCAATTCATCTTCGATTTCGTATTTCTCATGCAAACACATGACTTGCCCATTCAAGAGACCATCTAAGAAATGCATTATGGATATTTTCTTTGAAGTTCTCGCTTGAGGATAGAAAGTTATTGCCTCACCGTTTTTCTTCACTATGAGTTGAGAGAAAAGAATTTTTGACTTCCTTGTTTGGCTAATTTTTATTCTTTTGGCGACTGCTAAGCCCCAAAGTATCTTTGACTTCAGTGCTTCTTCTTCGGAATTATTCATAATGTGCTTAGTTATCTTCAGTTTGAATGAGGAGTTGACTTTTTCTAGTAGGTTTTCAATCTCTTTTACTTCACTGGTATCTTTGAGTGCTCTTGGGATGTAAAACTCAAGCGTCAGCATTAATCTTACCAATTATACTTTAAGGAATCCCCTATTTAAGTAGTACTGTTCCCTATTACCCTACCCTACCTCCCATTATGCACGCGCGAAGGAGATTGACAATGAACTAAAACGTAGACATAGAATTAATTCACGTATAGCACAAGTCAATAAAACAAAAAAATTAACTGTAGAGTTAACATAACAGTCTTTTTTAATGGTCCCTCTGAATTTAATCTATTACCAAATTAAACAGTCACAGCTTAACCTTAGTCTCCTAATAGAAACGTAACCTCAAGCAACATTCAACCAAATTATTGTGTACAATGACTCGCCTTTTTTCTACGAAGGGTAAACCTTACTGAAAGCCTTTTC
>JAEOTI010000639.1 GCA_016839955.1 Candidatus Hodarchaeota archaeon
CTCACATCAAGACAAGATAATCTAACCCTCCTCGATGTATTCAATGATATTAAAAATAAATTAGTTAAACTATCTGAAGAGTACACAAATTTAAGAAATACTAGAAAAATTTTCTTACCCATTCAAATAAAGAAACCTGCATAAGTTTATTCTTAATTGAACAAGTATAATCTTTAGGAAGCAATAAAAAATGAATAATTAACCAGATCTTGAGAGTTTTGTCTGGTAAAAATGAAAAGAACTATGTTATTCTCATTTAGAAGTTTATTATCGATTAATGGCTCATTGGTATCTTTTCTGGTCAAATCATAAACAAAGACAACTCCATCAACCCCCTGATAGTAAATTCGACTTACATCTTGTACTCGTCGAACATAATCCCCAATATCCCATATCTGTAGAATAGCATGGAAAGCTCCTTTCTCTATCTTTTTTACCAGAAAATTCGTTCCGATAATTGGTTGAAGGTTAGTTACGAAACGATCCTCTACATATCGTAGTACATTCGAGGTTTTGCCGACAGCAAGTTCGCCAACAAGGAGAAGCTTGAAGAAAAATTTGCCTTTGAAACTTTCCAAACCCCGCACTCTCAGAAAATTGAATGAGTAGAACGGTTGGAAAAAAGTAATTAAGATATTAACAACGCCCCCAATTTATGCCAAATGGAATAAATGGTTGAAAGGATATTTAAAGGACAGGATGAGGGGATTATTCTAAAAAAATTATTCTTCTGAAAGCCCAATTTTATATTAGTAAGGTATGGTTTTTTAGCAATGAAATTTGACAAATATTTACCTTCCCAAATCCTCCTGAGGGTCAAGGTTGTTTAAGATCAACAAGAGCTATGATTAAACAAAATGCAATGGAAAGATGGTTTAACCACATGTGGAAGAGATTATGAGTGGAACAGAAAAAATAACTTATTTTGCGTCACCTAACCGGAAAAATGGTCAAGCAATCAAGAAAGAAAGGGACATAATTTTATCAGTCCAAAATATCCAAACATTTTTGAATGAGATACCTTCTTTTGCTCTCATTTTGAATCCAGAACGCCAAATTGTCTTCAATAATCAACCTCTTCTTGACATGTTAGGAATGAATGACATTGATCAAGTACTTGGAATGAGACCCGGAGAGCTCCTTCACTGTATTCATGCGTACGAAATGACTAGTGGTTGTGGTTCCTCTAAAAGTTGCCGCTATTGTGGTTGTATAGCGGCTATTCTCCGATGTCAGCAAACACAGCAACCAGTATCGCAGGAATGTCGTATTACATCTAAGATAAATGGACAATTAACTCCCTTTGACCTGCATATCACTGCTAGACCGTTTAAGGGTTTGGAAAATGCTTTTACTTTGGTATTTATCATCGATATTAGTGCTCAAAAACAGAAAGAACGGTTGGAACAGATCTTTTTCCATGATATTATAAATTCAAGTTGGGGGTTAATGCTTCTCGCAAAACAGATCCCTAATGAGATTGTAGAAGAGACTTATGTTGAAGCAATTAAAAGATTGAAAAACTTGAGTTCGAGTTTAGTAGAGGAAATATTGGCCCAGAAAGATCTCCTAGAGGCGGAAAAGGGCAGTCTTAAACCTAAATTTACTAAAGTAGACTCGAAAAAGATGCTTGAAGCTACTTATGAAGCAATCATGGATTATGATATAACGAAAGGAAAACAAATAGAAATAGATGTGACAGCCGGTTCAATCCTTGTAAAAACAGATTCACGAATACTACGTCGTGTCTTAATTAATCTCCTCAAAAATGCATTAGAGGCAAGCAAGGAAAATGACATTATCCGAATAGGTCAAACTTTAACTGATAATAAACTGGTTTTTTGGTTAAATAATCCTGCAATAATGACTGAAGAAGTCCAACATCAAATATTCCAACGTTCGTTCTCTACCAAAGGCACTGGGCGAGGCATTGGACTTTATAGCGTAAAATTACTGACTGAACAATATCTTCATGGGAAGGTCTGGTTTGAGTCGTCAAAAGAAAAAGGTACAATTTTTTATGTCAATCTTGCCTTAACCTAAAAAGACATACACGCTAAAATTTTGCTTATTGACCTCTAAGACTTGTTCTCACTAGTGTTTCTAGGAAGGGATCTATAAAAACAGATAAATGGTTTCCCAATTGTCTTATTCTGATAATTATTTCCAAAGTAATTTCTCGGTTTCTAATTTC
>JAEOTI010000640.1 GCA_016839955.1 Candidatus Hodarchaeota archaeon
AACATATTGAGTCAATCCAAAGCCTCCCGAGTTAATCTTTTTAATCTAAACATCAAGAATATGAACATGACAATTATTAATAGGAGAGTACTCCCTAAAACATGAAATGCTTCAAGTCCAGAACCATCGCTAAGAGAAAAGGGAGTATATGCTAGTATGTAGTCCCCTGTCTCTGTATCCCATTGGTCAGTCTCTGTTGAGAAAAATAATTTCGTATCTCCCATACAGACATAAGCAAGAAGCTGAAGGAAATTTGATGGTGAAACTAATAGTAGGAACTCATTAGATTCTTCTAGGGTTACTATAATACTCCCAAATATTGTTCCGAAGAGAAAAAGTAAATAAAATCCTAAACTCGCATACATTCGTTTATCAACAATACTTGATAGACATAAAATACCAAGACCTAATAGAAGAGACGCTAAGAAACCATATAGGAGAATACCGGAATATAAGTAAAGATAATCTAGATGGTCAACCCCGAGAGCTTGAATGTAAAGACCAATCATTAAGAATAAGGGTAAAGTTAGAAAAATATTGACGTAAAGAATAACTGAACCTATTTTTCCAGCAATGTATTCGAAACGATTTAATTTTGACATGTAAATTCCCATAACGTGACCCGCACGGTCATCGGAAAAGGAACCTGACCCAGCAATTCCAAAAAGTCCAATTATTAAGAAACCCAAAGGCATTCCAAATTGAATTCCGATATCACTGGCACTGACACCTCTTTCTCCCATCCGACCAAATGAGAGGTATCCAGCAACCATATCATGTAAAATTCCCGCAATGGCTTCTGCCTGCTCATATTTTGGACGATCACTAATTACAGACTTTATACCAAGAGCTCCAAATGTAATTAAAAGAAAATTAATTGCTAATATAATAACAAGTAGAACTTTTCCAGCTGTAGACTTATGCCAAGTAGACATCAATTCAAATCGAACTAAAGACCACACTCGCTTCCAACGGGGTTCGATCTTGCCTTTGTATTTTCTATAACCAAATTTTTCAACGTACTCATTTGCCATTTTAGACCCCTCCCGTTTTATGATTATTATCTCCAACTAGTTCCACGAAGACGTCTTCAAGTCGTTGACGATAAGGAGAGACCATCCGAACATCCATTCCAGCTTGTTTTGCGAGTTTGAAAATGTCCAAGAAAATTTGTTCTTCCTTTCCAGTAATTAAGCAAGTAATTTCATCACGGGCATCTACCAAGTTAAATCCATTTTCTCTAAGAATCGAGGCAAATTCTAAGGGATCACCAGAGACCCTAATATTGAGAGGGATCTGTTCTCCTTTTCGTTCTAATATAGTTCGTAGATCCCCTTGAATGACTCGCATGCCATTTGAAATTACTACAACATAGTCTGAGGTTCTTTCTACATCAGGAAGTAAATGTGTGGACATAATAATATGTATACCGTGGTTGTGACCTAAGTCATCAATTAAACGAAGCATTTGTTCACGTCCTTGAGGGTCCATTCCCGCAGTAGGCTCGTCAAGCACAAGGAGAAGAGGATCTTGAACTAAAGCGGTAGCTAATTTCACCCGTTGAAGCATTCCTGACGAAAAAGTATGCATTTCCCTGTATCGCGCTTCTTCAAGCCCTACATAATGTAGTACATCAAAAGCCCGTTGGAGAGCGGCTTCTCGTGGCAATCCTGATAACCGACCAAAATGTGTTACATACCTCATTGCACTAGTTCGATGAATAAATGTCTCTACTTCTGGTTGATATCCAATGTGATCTTTTACTTTCAATAAATCTCTTGGTAATTCCCAATCTAAGAATTTAATGCGACCAAAATTAAAAGGAAGAATTCCCAAGAGACAGCGAATAAAAGTTGTTTTTCCTGCACCATTAGGTCCCAATAATCCAGTTACTCCTTTTGGCATTTCACAATTGAAATTATCTAAGGCTAATAATTTTCCGTATTTCTTTGTCATATCCTCTACTGCCAACATTGCATCGCTCATCTAAATTTCTCCTTAAATTAAGCATTTATATGGGATTTAGGACGTAATGGAAGTATTTTTATACTTATTAGGTTCTGAACTACAATTTCTTTAGATGTGTTGTAAGTATCTCTATCAAGGATTTAAAAGAATATATTGATAAAGGACAATTATAGGCATTTTTAAGCCTAAGATGAATTTTATTCTTATAATGAAAGCTACAAACGTTCTTTTTCCCGATTGGATTTATTATTACCTGTTTAGCTAACTCCAATAGCGGTCTTAAGAGAAACAATTGCTGCTTCTTCTTTATACAAATTGTGTACTTCTGAACTACGTTAGAATATAATTCCCACTGGAATCCAGAATAGATCCGCTACGGATCATAATTCCTTTTTTCTCCCAATGGGAGATGAAATACTATCGAAATGTATAAAAGGATTCACTGGAAGGGATATACAACTTAATGCAAAAGGAGGTAGAACTGAAGCAAAATGATGGCACTTAGCTTAGCACTAATTTTTATTCAAGAAAGTCGTTCTATCTCTAAGTCTTGGATTGAGTAATCCTTTTATCCGAGTTTAGGACCAGAATCGGGCTCCTACACCATTAATGATTTTAGAATAACCAATTATTGGTGGTACCTAATTCATTCTTGAATTTTCGTGCTCTTCTTACCACATTTTCTTCACTCTTCCTCCTTCACGAAGAGGAAAAGAAATTGGTCCCAATTTCCAAAATCAATAATAAAAAAATTAACAAAGTATGGCTTCCTGCCTCCAGGAGTCTATTTCCTGGAGGCAGAGATGATGAAAAACACCCATGCCACATAATTATTACCAAAAAAGGAGGATGATACTGAATTGAGTGAAGATCATAACCAACGGTTGGGTTTTGAAAAATTTTCAAAACGAGATGGAACAGAACATGATGCTCATCGCCATCGTCGGCTTACAAAGAAGACTGACTTACGAGAAGTAACTGTAAAACAAGCTTGCCAACAACTCCTAGCAACAGACCATATTGATAAGATTATTGGAGTTTTTGGGGGTGGTAAAGAAGCTACTGTTCTCGTAGCTCAAGAAAGCGATACAGGTGATTATGTTTGTGCAAAAGTATTTCGGTACTTCACAAGTACTATCCGGAAGCGATTGCAGGGCACAAAACATATTCTTGCATCTGATATGGCTTCGATTGCCGCAAAACAAGAGTATTGGAATCTAAAAGAAATGTGGGAAGCAGGTATTGCTATACCAAAACCACGTCTTTTAATCGATAATATTGTCGTAATGGACTTGGTCAATAACGGACAGCCTTCAATTCCAGCTCCGCTATTGCGTGAAGTCAATCTTCGTCAGAAATATGATGTTGAAGAAATACTACTAGAAGCACTGGACATTTTAGCTGATATTTTCCTGAAATCTCATCATTGTCATGGGGATTATAGTGAACACAACTTGATGCTCACGGAACCTTCTTCTCGTACCACAGAAAGCGGTTTAATAACCATGGACGTTAGTCAATCTGTGCAATATAATAGAAAAACCTTTGTAGACACACCTGAAAGAATTAGACTTGATAGAGCAATTAATCTCTTAGAAACTGATATCTACAACCTGAATAATCATTTTCAGAAGAAATATCGTTTACATCTTAACCCATCAGAGGTTATTGAACATATAGTTAAGGAATTACCGACCAAGTTACAGGACTTCTATTATAATTCGTTAGATAGCGTTCCCTTTTCTTCTGAACTAATTGAAGGACGGTATGCGAAACAAGTATTCAGAGATAAAGCAGTTCAAGAGCGAACAGGTATGCAAATTCAAAGAAGGAAGTGGTAAATAATTTCTATAAAAATTGAGAGATACAAATGGAGTGAGGCAGTACTTAAGGACCTTGCTCAGTTTACTTCGATAACCTGGAAGAAGATACAATTCAGAGACTTCACCAGTGATCGAATTGCTAATTGGTTAGAGATTTTAGAATTTGAGAAACAACCTTTCATCTTTGTTGCGAAAATCAATGATAAAATAGAGGGTTGGCTCCTTCTCTTCATCCACGACACAACAACAACTGAGATTAACCCTTGGGCTCTAAGTGGCCACCCTATCATTGGTTTTAATAATCAAAGTATTGTTTTCAAGTTGTTAGAAAATGTTATTCAGTTTATAAAGGAAAATCATTATACAAGGATCGATCTTTTGTCCCCACACAATCACCCTGAGAATAAATTCTTCCAAATTTTATATAGAAAGTTGAATTTCATCCATTCAGATGAAGTAGTAATAATGCGGAGAGAATTAACTAAATATGAGACCGCCAGGGCAATTCTTCCCAAATTTTTCGAAAAGAAACCTTTGTCTAAAGTTGACATGGATGTTCTCTATTCGGTTTGGACTCGAGCATTTCAAGCCCAACACGTTCGATTTATTGTTAATAAATCAGAAAAAGAAAGAAAGGAACTTTTCCAAAGATTATTCAATCCGGAGGATTCGAGGATTGAAGAAGCCTCTTGTTTTCTTACGAATTCGAATAAAGATGGTGAAATTGTTGGTTTTTCCTTAGTTCGCCCCACACATGGTGAGGACAATGGACACTTGTGGGAATTTGGTATATCACCGGATTATCAAGGAAGAGGGTTTGGAAAAAAGTTACTTCAGTTAACTATGAACAGTTGTGTTGGTTTAGGATTAAAATCAATGAGCTTAGGGGTTGATCCTGAAAATAAACCTGCTTATGAACTATATACAAAACTCGGATTTGAAACTGAAGGTGGATTTACTGAATATGCATTCACTGTTCATCAAGAAGAACCTATCCCTATCATTCGATTATTACCGTTGTAAGCGGAGAAAAAAAAATGTTAGAGTTGAATAAAGAGCATTACAATATTGTGAAACCGATATTTGAAAATCTATTAGACTTTAATTTACACCTCGTTGCTATTTTAGAGGGAACATCAAAAGGAAAGGTCCTTGTTGATAATCTTTCAACTCCCAACTCAGCTTTAACGGTATCTCCAGTTCAAGTGTACTACCTAGGAGGTTCAGAAGAGAATGATAGGATCAGTCGAGAAATAAACCAAAAATTTCCTGATAATAAGGACTTCTATTGTTGGTATAACAGTAACTGGGAAAGTAAATGTGAAATTATTTTTGAAAAACGCTATGTAAGGAAAGCACTACGACGATATTACCTTCTAAAGGACACTAAAATCGAAAACTGGAGAAATTATATGCCTGATGGCTTTACTATGGAGTTTGTAGATGAAGATTTCATCAAAAGAGATTTGAAAAATATGGATTCAGTCAGAGACTGGATTTTTGTTGAATGGGTTTCACCTAAATTGTTTTTTGACATTGGTTTTGGATATGCGCTTGTTGATAACGAAAATCAGATAATTGTGAGTCATAGTTTAGCAGATTATGTCAGTGGTGAAAAGTGTGAGACTGGAATTAGAACCGATTGGGATTATCGACGAATGGGTTATGGAACAGCAACAGTCGCTGCGGTTGTTGAATACTGCCTTTCTCATGGATTTAAAGAAATTGGGTGGCATTGTTGGGATAGCAACATTGGATCGATTAAAATCGCAGAAAAGGTTGGTTTTGAACTAAACCGAGAATACATTATTTACTTAAATCACTGGGCAGCTGAGAATGTGAGTGATTGGACACAAACACAATTTAGAGATTTTGCAGAAGATTATGAACGAGAATTAAAGGAAATAATTCCTAATACTGGGTTCCCCTTTGTAGTTACGGCAAAAGCCTGGGCC
>JAEOTI010000641.1 GCA_016839955.1 Candidatus Hodarchaeota archaeon
CAGCTAAAGTGCAATATGTGTTTCCTAAATTGTTCATAGTTACTGCTCTTGGTTTTCCTTCTCGTATTTTAATTGCTTCTTCATACAAACTAACGGCTTTCTTGCAATTCTGACTTGTGTTTTCTACTTCAGCTAAAAGACTGTATGAAGTTCCCAGATTATTCTTAATACTAGCAATTTCCCATTTCCCTAAATTGGGTTTAGAAATAGCATTTTCATAAGCATCAATAGCTTTTTTACAGTTTTTCATTTTTTCACGTCTCTCTGCTAACTCACAATAATAGTTACCACGATCTCTATCACTAATAAAGGATTCAATTTTAACAATTTCATTGAGATATGAGAATAATAGGGAGGAAATTGATTTTTCTGGACAGATATTAATGATATGGTTATTAAGAGTGCTTAATATTGTACCTGATGTTGCAGAAGCTGTAAAAAAGTATAATGAAATTGCTAACAGATTGATAAGCAATCCTGATTCCTGTAAGGTATTTTGAGATAACGAATATTGCAATAAAAAGAGTAGAACAAGAGAAATGAACCATAACAACAAGAACCGCCAACATTCAATTCTCATCTTCCCGTGTTTCGCCAAGATTGTAACCTCTTCACCATCCTTTGATTTAAAAACCCTGAAATAATATAAGCATCATTTAAGATCAATTTGTATTATTTTCCTTTCTTTTCTCCCTATTCTTTTTTCTTGATTAAAAAATCATACCACGAGTCACACAAACAATAAAAGTTGTCTAACGCCTTAAAAGCTATGTAAGGACGGATGATCTCATAAATCTCTGGTGAATCCTCAAACAGATCATAAATTTGACTGTCTTTTTTATCTAAAAAATGAAATAGTTTTTCAAAACCTGCTATTTTCTTTCTATGTTCAATATTATCCCTGACCATTCTTTGAAAGCCTATTAGATCATTCATCAGGTTTTTATCAATTATTCCTCTCTTTTGAACTGATTTAATCATTGAAACGGTTGATGGCGCTTTCTTCTCAACCTTTGGTTTTTCTATAAGGAAAAGAAGGTGATTCAAAGCCACAGTTGTACATAAGATTGTTGAATAATATAATCCCTGAATATACGCAGGTTTAGCTTCTTCCATCAAAGGACTGGATATTTGAGAGTGGAAGAAAAAATCAGACTCAAATTTAGCTCGTCAATTCTCAATCCATTCTGTTCGTTCTTCCGTTGTACTTGGAAACAAGACCAACCCACCTTATTATAATTATTATCAATCTAATAATAAGCTCCACGATCTATATTATCCACAATAAAGTAGTAGCAAGTGTGACACAAGACAATACTGTTTTCATAATCTTCTGATGAGTAAGTAATTACTTTCTTAAAGGCATCATCTTCTATATCGTCGCATAAATGACATTTAAGAGATTTAAAAGTCTCCTCAAGTGTTTTAGTTAAATCTCTGATTATGATAAGTCCTTTCTTTCTACTATAGGCCTCCTCAAAGAATTTCCTCAGATAATTTTTTTTCTTACTCATTTTTTTCACTTTTCTTGATTAAATCAGGCTTATTTCAAATAAACATCAAATTATTTCTTTTTTTCTATCAATTAATTCAATTAGAAGTCTTTTTGCTGTGGCTAGTGTACTTTCAGCCTCCAATTTTCTGGATATTTTTTCAGGATGAGCTAGACTGTTACGAATATCTGTAAAGTATTCTATAACTCCATGAAGGTCTTGAAACTTGGGATCATTTTCCATTCTATCTAGAAGTTTTCCTAATGTTTCTTTTGTCTTGTAAATCCTTCTTAATACGCTTTCTAGGGTTCTTAATGTCATTATTTCTGAAGCTGTGTAATTCTTATTATGAAAGGTAATAAAAGCTTCTTCTAATGATTTTTTTTCTAAGTCAGACAATTTACTCCAAACTCCTTTCAAATCAGATTTTAAACTCCTGATAGAAACTCTTTTTGTCTTGACTGTATTAGTTTCCTCTTCCCCCCATAAATCTACAGTCATTTCTGTTCCACAATCAGGACAAGTGATCTCTGCATTGTAAGGAAGCAGTGCATCATCAAATTCAATTCTTTCAGCACAACCAGAACATCTGATAAATACCATAGCTCTTACTCTCCATTTTTTATTAAATTTTCTCAGGAAAATAGAATCCACAAAAGGTAAAAAGACTACCAAAGATAAAACGACTCAAAAATTTATTTCTTAAATCAGTTGCACATGATTTAATGAATTCCTCTTCAGTAACTGTTATGTGCCATTGTGCTTCAAATTCAACGCTAAAATCCTCTTGTGTGAAAGAAAAAATCACTGTGATATTCTCAGATAGTTTAAGCTGGAAATCAAAGGTATGCTCACCATTTTCATCAGTTAAAGTCCATTCTGAATAATCCCATGAATATAAAGATGTGTTGGGAGTCGAAATTGACATGTTTGCGAAATTCTGACCATCAGGAACTACATATTTGTATTGTCTATCTCCTAAAAAATTTCTATAAGGTCTAAAAACTAGAGAAATATCCGTTTTATACTGGCCTTTAGGTAATTCAATCCATTTATGAACAACAGGAAAACGTTCTTCAGTTGTGACTTCTAAATCTAAAGTTTCAGTGGTTAAAGGAGGGATAAAGAGAGAAACAATCCCTCCAGCTGCAAGTAAGATGAGTAATATTCCAAAAACACCTAATAAATAAAGACCAATTTTAGCAAGGTCTATTATTTCCAAGAACTCACTTCCTCAGCTAAGCAATTGTAATTGTGCAGTCAATTGAAATGAAGAAATTACCCATTTAAATTTATGGACTTCAGAATTCAATAAATACCTAAAGCATTCCTGAAAAAGTTATATATCCGTTCATGCGAGTTCTATCGAGAAACAAAAAAATAGGGGAATGATCCGATTGAAGGGTGTTTTTCATAGCGGTATTACGATGTGTTTTGGAATAGCGATTTTCTTTCCATTAAGTTCTGTATTTGATATGGCGAACATCCTCCCTAATTTTCTCTTCCTCTGGGCATTACTATTGGTGGGTATCGGTAGTCTTGTCCCTGATGTTGATGCTTCTGACTCTCTTTTCTTCCATGAGAATGAATATTTCAGTAAATTCTTCAAATATCTTATCTATTACCCTCTCGCTAAAATCTATGGAGAAAAAAAGCATAGAGGAATTATGCACTCTCTTCCAGGTCTTTTAGCTACCCTTCTATTATTTGCAGGGTACATGGTAGGTATAGGAGGCATCATTCTTTTTTTGGGAGTTTTTTTTTTCCAGATATGCTACAAACCTTTGGAGATACTTGGGAAGGAATTGAAAATGTTCCATTTGATCTTTTATATCTTCTGATATTTTTGATTGTATCTGTGATCGCATTAGGATTTGGAATGTTTGCTCATTTATGGGAAGATTCGACAACAGTTTCAGGAATCCGATGGTTCCCAAATAAGAACAGAATTACTCGTGGTCAATTACGAGTGGGTGGGACTAATGAAGACATGGCTTTTACCGTATATGCTGGATCAGGAGTTATCTTAGTGCTGCTCGAACTTTATTATGTACGAAATAATTTACTACTGCAACTTCTGTCTCCTATAATTGCTATCGGGGTTTTTCTATCACTAGGATCAGTCTTTCGTCTCTCAATCGTTGAAAAATTATATGGTAAAGATAAACTGATTAAGGAAATCCAGACGCGACGTAAAGCAGAAGAAAATTCTGTTGAGATTGAAGTAGATGGGATCATGTATCGAATTGAACGTGATAGAATTAAGAGAGGAATAAAATTGTCTCAGGAATATAAGAATATTCAAACGATGCATAAAAAGACTGATTACAACATTATTGATCGTGGAGAGGGAATGATGGAGTGTAGTTGTAAGGACTTCAAGTTAGTAAGAGATTTGACTCTGTGTAAACATCTTGTTGCCTCATTGATCATGAAAAATCCTGAGGCTGAAAATCGTTTGAAAACAGCTCTTAGAATAAAATTATAGAAGAGAATAAAATCCTTAGAAATGCTAAAAATATTGACCCCTCAAATTGAATAGAAATGATATTCCTCTTTATTGTACGGATTGTACTGTCTAAATACCATCTAGTCTTAATTAAGGTTATTCTTCAATGATTTTGTAGTATTCTTGAATAATATCATCGCTTTTCTGAATTTGATCAGATAAAAGGTGATGAACTTGGAATTGTCTTGTTAGGATTACGAAAATCTTTTCAAGAGTACTTAGTACTTCATTTTTTATTTTTATATCAGAAAATGTTACTATTTCTAATTTTAAAGCCATCTCAGACATGATATGGCTCTGAACATACTTTTGTATTTTAATATATTCTAAATCCTTCTCTGTTAGAGACTGAATTGGTTGATTCACTAATGGTTTTATTAATGCTAAAAAAAATTCAGGAAAATCAGTTTTTGATCCAAAACTATGTGAAATACGATTCACATAATTAAAATAAGTATTCAAGTTGGACTTATCATCTCTGATCTCCAATGGGATGTTTAAGAAAAAAATAGCTAAGTCTGTAAAGGCACGAAAATGTTGTAAATACTTATTTTCAGTAAATCTTTGAACAATAGTTTTAGTAACTTGATCATAGCTGAAATTAATCCATTTGTTTGCTATATCAATCACACTTTGCTGAAATGCATGAAATGAAGATAAAGTAATTAAATCTTGTAAAGGTTTATTCCTAATATTGAAGTGTCCAGTAAAGTAATTATCTCTGTAAAATTTAACACGTCTTGAAAGTTGCCTTCTAAGATCAGTCCATTCACCTCTTTTAGTCATATCAAATACTTGTTGGACATCTCTTGCATCGCTGATGAAGAATGCAGAATAGGAGTTCAGTACCATTAAACCAGTGTGTTTTAGATCTATATACTCGTTAAATATTTCGATCAGAAAAACAAAAGATCCTGTAAATAATAAAATTAGAATTATTAAAGCACCGATCATACTCCTAACTAAATCAGTTCCAAACAACATATATTTCAGAAAGAAGAAGCTTACTGAAAGGAAACTTAGAATAAATGCAAATTCTAAATATAGACTTGAAACTAACGTTAAATATTTCTCTCTTAATGGGGTGATTTCCTTATACATGCGCGTAAAGTTTTTGTCAATTGCTACCGGTTCTTTGATGTATTTGAAAAAGGAAATTTCCCTCTTATAGCTTCTATTATGGATAAAATATTTATTGTAATAATTACCAGCCAACCAATATGTCATTCGTTCAAAGGGTTTTCCTGTATAAATTAAACTCCCTATAAAAATAGTACATACTAGTAATTCAAATTGTCTTATATGACCAAAAGTTAATAATTGTTCTGGGGAAAAAGTGATGAGAACATTGTCTTTCAGAAAAAAATCTAGTATAAGATGATATAGAATTAACAGTATTAAGGAGAAAGCAACAGAGAAACTTGTTTTTTCAACTGAAGTGTTTGTTTTTTGAGCCAAATAACTTATAGTTGACATTTTAAGTTCATCAACCTAGGAGTACAACAAGAGATCTTGTTAATATTCCTTATTTTATTTTCTAATACAAACTTTAATCAATTAATTTAAGTGAATGTACTATTCTAGGGCATAATTAGCTTTATTAAGTTTTATAGACACCCTCCCCAATAGATTTAATGATAGAGTTAGATCGATTTTTTCTGAGATGCTCCTGACTTGATGATCTATAGTACAAGAGATTTAATCAGTTTTCATTCTAAGATCCATAAGTAGCTAACTGGAGTTGATTGTACTGGATAGAACTAATAGAAAAAATGTTTATATCCTGATTGTTTTAGTCATATTACTTATCCTCAAACCCATTATAGACTGTTTTTTGCCACCAAATGAGACTGGAATACTAGATCAATCAATTCTGAATATTTCGATTAATGGGCCTTTCTTGGAAGAATTAGCTTTTAGAGGTGTGCCTTGGATAATTATAAGTTCGGGGTTGTTAGTCATTGTACCCCCATTTCGTTATTTACCTCTTACTAGTCGAAGCAATAATTATCCATCAATATGGGGGGATTATCCTACACAAATGGTTGTGTTTCGAGTGATAGAAACGATTTTACTGGTTAGTAGTTCTATTGCGTTTTCTTTGTATCATCTTTCAACATGGGGATCTCAGACATTTCTACGCTATACTGTGAGTGGGCTTGTCTTTGGTATTCTTTTTTTACGTTATGGATTCAATGCTAGTTTTTTATGGCATGGTTATGGAAATTTTCTGAGCGTATTATTTTATCGTTGGAACATCCATGATGTTTTCTTCTGGTGTGTTCTTGTGATTTCATTTATCCCATTTGTCTGGATTTATGAATTTCAACAAGAAATTATTGAAAAAATCTCCTCTGGATTTAAAAAAAAGGCGAAAGTAGGTTTTATTGTTTTTATCATCCTTATTGTGATTATTAGTTTTATTTTCTTAAGCAATCAGGGAAACATTCCCTCAACTCCAACTATCATCTTGCTAGGGTGTCTATTCCTATTAAGCGTGGGGATTTTCTGGGAAACTGTTTTCATAAATCCTCTAATCACTAAGACAAGAAAATTAAAAATTGTCTAATGAGACTTATCAGCTTTTTAGGAAATACAGCCATAAAAATTATTTAATCTTTATCTGGATCAAACCACCAGGTTCTTAAAAAATGAATTAATGCGCTTTTTACAATAGATGTCTCTTTAACATCGAGATTGAATGGATCTAAACCTTTATGGATTTCGATTTTCTCAACCAATTTCACAACTGTAGATAAATCAGCTACGGTAACATTTTGCAAGTTCAAACACCTTAAACCTTCCGAATACTATTGTTTTCCTCTATTAAATTCATTATAGCTTGTTTAAGACTGGAAATTGTAATCTCATAGGTTTCTCGCGTATAAACCTCCAATACTGCTTCATGATTAGATGTAAAGTGGTTTCTGCGATAATTATAATAAGGAGCGGGGATATTTCCTAAATCATAGATTCGTTGTCTAACTACATCAAAAGTAAGTCGCTTTAGCTCCTGTTCTATTCCTTCTCTAATCTGATTTGTCTTTAATGCTATTTTGTCAACAATTAATTGATTTTTAGCATCAGTAATATCAGCAATCACTCTTCGATAACTTTCTAATTCCAACTCCTTCTCTTGGAGCTCATTTCTTAATTGTCTCGCTCGTTCTTCCTGCTGTAACAAGAGAAATAGTGTGTGATTGATTGAGTCTGCTTTTAACTCATCACGGAGCTCTTTCAATCGGTTTAAGACCAAAAGATTCGTGGAGAACGTTTTTTGGTTTTTTTTGGTCTGAGTCCACGGGCCTCGAATATTCTGGTTTATTTGCTTGAATTTTTGATAATCCTGACTGTCTGGATCAGGTATATTCCTTTTTACAAATCTTGTGGCGATATTCAGTTCCTCCGTTCTAA
>JAEOTI010000642.1 GCA_016839955.1 Candidatus Hodarchaeota archaeon
AATTCTTTATCCTTCAAAATATTTCAAGAGGTGGGTACGTCGTATTCAAGACACAACATCATTAACAAGAGAAGATGCGGTTATTCTTGCTTATGGGACATTTTCAACTACAACTGCTGGAAATATTCTTGGAGTAGAAACAATTGCAACTACTGATACTAACTTTGACTCAGAATACAATCACCAACTCAAAAAACTCCAGACACGATTAAATTCAAAAGACCAAAAATTGGATCCCCCATGGAATCAAGCAAGGTTACCAAACATGCTAGTGGTTAAAGAGAACGAGAACGTGGAATAACATAAAAGCTTCAACAATTCATTGAATGTCGGCAATCATTGTATTTTTTTAGTAGTTTTTAGTTCCCCCAACTGCTGGGTAACCACCAAAAAACATTTGTCACATAATCATATAGAATCTGAAAATCTTCAACACTTATTTATTTTTAAAAATCCTTTACTTCTTTAATAACTTCTCTTCCTATTATTTCAAGTGGTGTTATCTCAGAAACATTTGGTATGTTGAATACCAGATGTTGACATCCAACGTCAGAAAATTTCTTACAAATTTGGATGATCTCATTGGAATCCATGGAATCAGGAGCTAATTTAACATAGGTGGTTGCTGTTTTTTCTATTTCTTCGTAAGGTCTCCCTGCCGCAGTGCAGTGCTGTTTTAAAACATTATATTTGTGAATTAATCGTTCAACTTGAGGTTTCCAAGTCTTATCTTCTATTGATAGTGCACCTGCTTCCTTCAATGAAGTTCCTACGACGATGTTACAAGCATCTCCATACTTTGCTACAAGTTTTAATGTCTTCTTTTCTCCAGATCCTCCGATAAGAATTGGTGGATGGGGTTTACTCACTGGTTGTGGTACATTTAGCGGTTCTTTAAGAGTAATGAATTTTCCTTCAAAGGGATTAGTGTTTCCAGACCACATATGCTTAGCAATTTGTAGTATTTCCTCTAATCTTTCAAAGCGTTCTTTTAATGTTGGAAACTTGTAACCATAACCGATAGATTCTCGCTCAAACCATCCGGCTCCAATACCGAAGTAAGTACGACCTCCAGAAAGAACATCAATGGTTGTAAGTGTTTTAATAAGTAATGCTGGATTACGGAAAAAATTACAAGTTACCTGGACTCCGATCTTAATTTTTTTGGTTATACCAGCCATGTACGCAATGGTACTATAGCCTTCTAACATCGCATCTGTTTCAGGACCGTGAATTATTCCATATCGTTCTCCAAGTTGAAAAACGTGATCCATTACCCATATACTATCAAAACCAACATTATCAGCTTTTTTAGTGATTTCTGTTAGTTTTATCCCGATATTTTTCGGATCCTCTGACCAATCAAATTTTCCAATATGCAATCCAATTTTCATTCATTAACCTTCTATAGTATTCTACAATATTCGAAATCTAAATATTTATTTCAAGTAGTGATATATCAGAAATACGTATCAGTTGGAACCAAGGTAATTTTCTTTCAAGCCCTAGAATGACCCTCTCATGCTATTATGAAAGCCACTCAAGTAATGTTTCGCTATCCTGGCTCAATTGCCAAAACCGTATATGTAGATGACTAATTGATACTATTTTACTCATTCTTTTTGCCTTTGAAGAAGTTCGATCTAAAAGAGGTGCTTTTTCGTGAAATGAATAAAAAAAGGAGAAAAGAAGAGAATTAATCTTTCCCACGTATAATTCTAAGTGGTTCTAATGCAAAGAGAAATACTATATATGCAATGAGTCTGAAATATTGATACAACCCACCGAGATCATTGTCAGATAAAGTCGGATTTAGGAATTCTAAAAGTAAAGCAATAGTCAAACAAACAAATGCTATAGTAATTACTATATCAGATGTTCTTTTCTCTATTTTCAAGTACTTATAGGCACCTAGAACAGCGATTACTATTGTTAGAATGATTAATACAAGTGGTATTATATCTATTAAAGGTAAATCAGCCATTTATATCACCAAAATGTACGAAAAATTGCAGTAAAATGATCAATTATTCGTTTTTAAACTTATTGAACTTTAGCTCTTCATATTTATTTTTGATCAAGATGAGCAAAAAAGCCTAAGTGTTGGAATATTAAAGACATTATTCACTTTATGATAGTTTTTGGGCTTCTTAGTATGTTTTTTGACTTATTAACGTTTTTTATCCTGATTTTTGTACTACGCTCAAGAAAGCGAGTTCTAAACAGGGTGGTTTTTGATCTTAGTTATTTCAGAACTTCTCATTCTTATAGTGACAAGAACTAAAAGATCATTCTATCAAAGTAAAACAAAGTCTGAACTTGCTAATTTCTAAACCTAAGACCTTCTTTTCAAAAGTATTAATCTAATATTGATTTTTCCCATTTTTAGCATTAACCAACGACTAAAATAACCAAACTATATTATAGAGAGTTGGATTTCAACGATTACCGAACTAGGAGAACAGGATATAAGAATATCGTGAAATGATGACCCATTGCTTTATTATGACTAGATGTCCAAAACTTTATTAGAAATTATTATTAAAATAAAATTAATGAAAATCACCTACCTCCCACACGCACTTGAACGAATAAAAGCTCGTAAGATCACTCAAGATGAAATCAAAATAGCACTAGACACTCCTGATGAATCATTTGAGAATGAAATGGGATTAATAGCTCATAAGATAATGGAAAATACATCAACATCAAAAAAATTTTTGCTTAGAGTTTTCTACTTCCAACGTGAGAATGAGTTGGAGATAATATCCCCTATAAAACTTCAAAGATTGAGAAATATTGGAGAGGTACAATAAAATGAAAATAAATTATGACCCAAAAGCAGACGCATTA
>JAEOTI010000017.1 GCA_016839955.1 Candidatus Hodarchaeota archaeon
ATGGACAAAAACTAAAGGCTCTCCTTCTCCTTCCACAAAATAATGTGTTTCAATATCATTATGCTGAAATGTTGGGATTACAATCACCCTTAATCAATTTTAACAAAATAGTAAATTATTTCAACATATTTAAACATTTTACCTAGCTATAGAATTATAGGTACATGGTGTTGAGAAAGAATTCCAAGAAAATTTCCCATTTTAATTAAGTTTACTCTTGTAATATTACTAATAATTTGTAATAAGGGGAAATTTTTAATACAAATGAAGTTTTTCCAATCTTGTCATGGTAAAAAGGATTAATTTCCCGTTTACAGCAATCCTCGGTCAAGATAAAATGAAAATGGGACTCATTTTAAATGTTATTGACCCTCAGATTGGAGGAGTGTTATTAACAGGACAACAAGGAACTGGAAAATCAACAGCGGTGAGAAGCTTAGTTGAAGTCATGCCTGAAATCGAAGTGGTTAAAGGTTGCGCATTTTCATGTGATCCAAGCACAGAATCTGAAGATCTATGCGATGAATGTCGTGAAAAGAAAAAAAATGGAACTATAGAAATTGAAAAAAGGAGTATGCGAAATACAGACTTGCCATTAGGGGTTACCGAAGATATGGTTTGCGGTGCACTTTCTATTGATAAAGTACTCACTGAAGGGATCCGAAGTCTTCACCCTGGCTTACTTGCTAAAGCAAACCGGGGAATATTATATGTAGATGAAATCAATCTACTCCAAGATCACATTGTTGATGTGTTATTGGACTCTGCCGCATCTGGAGTGAACATCATTGAACGAGAAGGAATTTCAGTATCTCATCCATCGCGTTTTGTTTTAGTCGGATCAATGAATCCCGAAGAAGGTGAATTGCGCCCACAGATAGCGGACCGTCTTGGATTAGAGGTTAAGATAAAAGCACCAAGAGATCGCAAGTTACGGGCAGAAATCACTAGGAGTGTAATTGAATTTGATGATAATCCTAAAGAATTTGTTAAACCTTACGAAAATGAACAAGAGTTATTAAAGACTAAAATTCGAAAAGCAAGAGAAATTCTCAAAGACGTGGTAGTTCCTATCACGGTGTTTGAATTCGTTTCAGAAATAGTTAGTGAATTGGGTATTTTTTCTCAACGAGCGGATATAACTTTTATTCGATGTGCACGTGCTCATGCGGCTCTAGAAGGCAGAAAAGAAATTATTGAAGAAGATTTAAATGTCGCCCTTGATCTTGTTTTCGAGCATAGAATTCAATCTCTTCATCATGAACTTACACCTGAAGAGGTTAAGGCCAAAATTACTGAGGTTTACGGAAAACTACAGAGAGTTACTCTATAAACCGGAAAAATCGAAAAAGCTCATGAAGATCCTAGAGCTTATCAACCCAGTAAAGATACTGAAGGGCCTTTAAAACATGATGATGCCCCTCAAACAGAATTTAAACGACAATCTATCGATCCTCAAAAAGTACAGGTTCCTGAAACAAAAGAGCAAAAGTTACCTCCTCCTAAATATCCCGATAATAAAAAACGTAATCCTCAACCAGCAGGAGTATGGAAAGTAAAAGATATTCCCTATGAAATTAAAGATCTTGAATTCTTTGAAAATGGGTCCAAATCTTTCCCTCTAATTTATAAAATGGAAAAAAATATGACAGCAATTTTGGATAACATTCGAAAAAACAGAAAAGTTTCCGATTATGGTGGTAGAGGTATAGGGAGGAGAATAAAAATCTCTTCAACACAAAAAGGGCGGTATGTCTCCTATAGAACACCAATAAATCGTCCTAAAAGTATTGCATTAGATGCAACTATTAGAAGTTATTTAAAAAATACTATATATAACGAATCAGAGATAAAATATCCATTAAAGTTTGAAAAATATGATTTGATGGATAAAATTTATGAATACCGTGCACCGTTGGTCTTGTTTTTCGTTCTGGATAGTTCTGCAAGCATGTATTATGTAATAAAGCAAATGACTGATGTAATCATGTCACTTCAAAAAGAAGGATATAGAAAAAAAGATAAAATCAGTCTGATTATGTTTAGAGGTAAGGAAGCAATAGTATTGCAAAATCCTACAGTCTATTTTAAATCAGCGGTTCAAAAAATGAAAAAAATAGAAGGAAAATCATATACTCCAATGGCTGCAGCATTATCAAAGTGTGTTAAATTGATCGATGCTGAAAAATTGAAGAACCGCACAATGGTGCCAGTTATTTTCGTTTGTTCTGATTGTGGAGCAAATATATCTGCAAAATACCCTGAACTTGTAGCACAAGTACAAGAAGATTATACAGTAATAATTAATGAATTAAAAGAGCTAACTAAGAAACTATCCAAGAA
>JAEOTI010000643.1 GCA_016839955.1 Candidatus Hodarchaeota archaeon
AAATCTACTATTTTAGTCATGCTTAGAAAAGCTCAAGAAATGAGAAATAATAAAAAATGTTAATATATAATAAATTTACCAGATGAATTGTTCACTAAGGATAAAATCAAGAGATATTATCACTCTATTTCATCTTATTGAAAATAAACTTCATTTTCCCAAAAGGGCGGGGAATTGACTCAACTGTTTCGAATTCAAGGTGCCAAGAGGGAACATGAGCTTTAACAATTTTCTCTATTTCAATAATCTCATCTTTCGGATCCTGGTTCTCTTCAGGGACAATAAGGATTTTTATCTGATCTAAGGATGATTGAATCACCTGATATTCCCTGATTCCTGTGAAATACTCCCAGAAAATATATAGGAAATACCAACCATGGATCATTCTGCCATCGGGGGTATAAAGCATATCTGTTGATCTACCTATTATTTCTTTCAATAGTGGCAGCCCTCTGCCACAGGAACATGGATCCTCACCTTTTAATATTCCTAAATCCCCAGAATCATATCGTAAAAGCGGCATTATGGGATTAAAGAGGTTTGTTGCCAAAATCTTTCCTTCTTTCCCTTCTAGAGGTGTACCTTCTTCATCAGTAACCTCTAATATACTTTTTTCTGTATCGATATGAAGTCCCTCTCTCTTTTGACATTCATTTGCAGAAATACCACCATCATTTAGTCCATAAGTATCTATAACAACTGAGTCGAAATAATCCTCGATCTTTTTCCGAGTTTGAGGGAATAATTTCTCTGATGTTGTTATTATTGCTTCAGGGGAGAATACTTCATCAAAATTCTCCATTCCCCAGTTTCCAAAAGCCTCAATTGCAGAAGGATATCCACGAATAATTTTAGGTTTAAATTCCAATAACATTTGGAGTGATTGCCTCATTTTCTTTGGAGATAAATCAAATGAATTAATATAACGAAGATTCCTCATCAGTTGATGCATTCTTTGTTGAAATCTAAACTTCATATTCCAGAATGGTGAAATTGATGCACCACCGATGAAAACTATTTTATCACCAAACCTATAACCTACCCTACTCCAAGCCCTATAGGTCATTGCAGCACTTAAAAAACGGTCATATTTAGATAAATAATAAATGAAGGGGGTTCCAGTGGTTCCTCCAGTTGATTGAATAGTGTATTTCGTTTTTTTGATATTATAGGGTAGAAATGCACTCAAATTGGCCTTAACAAAATTTTTTGTCAGGATAGGGAGCTTTATAAGATCCTCCTTAGTTTTGAAGTTTTCTGGTGTCAGATTTCTTTCTTTGAAAAGTCTGTGATAGTATGGGATTTGATTATAACAATATTTCAAATTCCTAATTAAATTCCAATTCTGTTCTCTTCTTAATGTTTCTGGAGATACCCACTCATTTTTCATTAGATTCTTATGGATATTAACGAATCCTGGCGAATAAATTTCGTGTGCCAAACTGAATATCATCCGGTGAAACATTATTTGACCAAGCCCTTTTGTTTCAACGTCTTTTATGTTTCCTTGGAATAATCTCAATCCTTCTTAATTTTTGTTCCCATTGTTTTTTACGATAAGTGTAAGAACATTTTTCACGAATTTTCATTGCGTTTGAAGCTATTTTATTCCTCATTTCTGGATTAAGTAGAAGGGCAATTATATTTTCACTGTATAATTCAATAGCATCATAAGGTTTAATCAGAATTCCAGTTCTGCCATTCTCAACAATATCAGAAACGTCTCCGACATCTGACGAGATGCAACAAGCTCCTGTACACATTGCTTCTGCAATTGTTGTTGGGAATCCTTCCTTAGGCGAGGTTAAGAGGAAAATCTTTGTTTCATTGTAGAGCTTATTTCGGTCTTCATTTGCAATATAACCCATAAATGTAACATTACGCGATATATTAAGATCATTAATCATATTTTGGAGTCTTTTCTGATCTGGTCCGTCACCAGCAATTGCAAATTTGATTGGAAATTTCTCATTAACCTTTTGAATGACCTTCAACATAATATCTAATCCTTTTTCCTTTATATGGATTCTACCAAGAGATAGGATATCCCATTTTTTTTCAATTTCCAAAGGATAGAACTTCTCGATGTCAATTATCGAAATTGAAGGAATAATCTTTTCAGGCTGTAATCCATACCTAATTAATTCACTCTTTGAAAATTCCCCTGTTGTTGTAATCATTTTAGCATGTTTTGCTGCTTTGAACGCAATACTTCTTGTTATCAAGTCTCTTGTGGGAGATACCGCAGTTTTCCCTTCAACTAAATGAAGAATTAACTTTTTTTTGAACATTTTAGATAGGAAATAGCTAATCATTCCTCTAGGGGACATATGAACTCCTGCGATCAAATCTATAGGTTTTATTAAACATAAGAAAGAAGCAATGATTATTAAGTAAAGGTTCATGAGGATTGGGATTCTCGCAACAGTTTGGGGAGGGTAAAAATACTTAACTTTAGGATGTGGGTATCCCTTTTTAGGCCTCAAAACCAAGACATGTTCTATACTAGATATAGATGCCCAGGTATGAGTGAAAGTAGCTGCAATATCGTCAGTCATTCTTACATTAATTAAGATATTCAATTAATCATTAACCTCTTGAAATCAGCTATCCAATAGTTTTTTATTTTATACAGATGAAAAACATCAGTTTTAGTTCTTCTAAATTCTTTTAGAATTTTCATGATTATACTTGAAATCCTTATATCATCATTTGTAAATCTTCCACAAGCTTAGATGTGTTGTGTTGAGAACACTCTCGGCGTAAGGTAACAAAGGACTTGATGATTCTTTCATTGAATGGATGAATAGAGAAAAGAAACCAGAACCCCAAGAAGTGATACAGAGATCACTATCCCTATAAGTGACGAAATATTCAAGGTTTGTTACGTTCATTATTTCTTTGCTTACTGTAGAATCGATTTCATGTCTTAAAAGTGAGTACCAGATACGTGTTGCTTTTTCATACATTGGATTTTCATGTTGAAACTGAAATATGTATTGTTGAAACCAATCGGTCACATTTGACAGAGTGGAGTTCTTCAGAACAGATTCTTTAGATATAGCGCCTGATATTAACAGAGAAATTCCGGAACTCTCAAAACATAGCCATCCTGAGTATGCTGCTATTCTTAATTCTAGCTCGGAGTTACGATACGCAGAAAAAAAGCCTGTAGGGGCTTGTGACTTCAAGTAATTAGCAATTGTAATTTCTTCTTCTGAGATATATTTTAAGGGGAATTCGATTTCAGGTGAGGGTGTTAATCTTACTTGGACAAGAATAAAAGAATGAGCTAAAATTGTCATTAAAAAGAACACAACAGATATTCTGCTTAATTGTTCCTTACTCAAAGCTTTTAAAGGTCTTGTTACTTCAAAAATCCTTTGAATGAACGCTAAAATAAATAAGATAATTGCAAAAAAGGTGAAAATGAATAGAAGTAAGGGAATAGATCTTTGTGTTTGATAAATGAATACCCAGAATACAATTAAGAATATTCCTAAAAACCAACTAAAAATCGACCTTAATTTAGAGTTCTGTAAAACTATAGATAATCCTCTTACACCAAGGATTGAAATTATTGGAATGAGTACAAAGGCCATATAAGAAGGATTATTCAGGGTTATTATGAATGGAGTTAAGAGAAAAACTAGAAATAAGTCTGATAATCGCCCTTCCACTTCTTTTTGAGCGTTTGAAATCAATGTATAGATTATTCTAATTATAACAAAGAAGATGATTATTCCCCATGCTAATCCATAATCAAGGATTTGTTGAAAAATCGTATTTAGTTCTTCTAGCGGGAATCCTATGTCAATTGGATCAATATAATTGGATGGAACTAGAGGATTTATTAAACCTAAAAAATAGATAATTGGCCAAATCACAAGAATAATTCTTCGGGAAGTCCACGTTAACAGATCAGAAAATACAATCCCTTTATTAATTGAAATTTCTTCCATCAACAGAATCCAAGTAGCAAAGATTAATGTAACGAAGAAAAACAATAGGAAGGGTACTGCCATTCTATGGAATAGGTTCAAGGATAGTAAAGTGATCAGACTCTTTACCAAGTCTGAGACTCTTTTATTTATTCTCCACCTATTAAGATACACAAAAACCAGAGGTACAAGAGCTAGAAATGGCGTTCTTGCTGTAGTACTGAAATAAGTGAAACGTAATAAAATCGGAATGCTTGTATAGAGAACACCACCTATAATAATATCAAGAGGGTCATCATTAAACTCTTTTATCATTAAAGTGGAAGTATAGCTTGTCACAAGACAAAAACTGATCGTAAAAAGATGGGTTGCTAATGGAATATTTCCACCTGTGAGAATCAGCATTATTGCAATAATAAGAGGTGTTCCAATTGGATATCCCGAAAAAGAGAAAAGACCTAGAATGGATAGAGGATGGACTAAGAATAGCTCCGCATTTCCTAGAATAATTTGTTGAGCTTGCCACATGGCTTGAAATCCATCAGCACCAGCAACATTTGGTATTAATGGTATACGTATAAGCAAAGAAACTCCTAATACAACGAGAAAAGGAATCATACTCTTAGGAATTTTTTCAAATAATTCTGAAACTTTGCCAATAAATCGTGGGTATTTAGTTATTGAGGAAACCATAGTTTGTTGGAAAACCAGGAATTTCTTAATTATAGACTCCCAAGAATTTTGTATCATTTGTATTTTTGTCTTTTGTGCTTTTCTAGATTTAATCCGTGTTAGATGGCGATGAACCAGGGATTCAGCTTCGCTTTTTTCCTGTATATTATCTAGAGTCTGTCCTGTTTTCATTATTATTACTATAACAGCTATAATCATTATTCCAATAATTACTACCAAGTTTGTTTCAGGTGTGATTTTGATTCCTGCAATATAGCTTTTCCTAAAAGGACTCGTTTCGATTGTCATTATTAGTGTTCCCATCATAGCTCCAACAATGCTCGCAATAAGACCAATAACGGTCATTTGAGTCGTTATTATGGAATTAACCTGTTTATTAGAACCACCTATTGTTTTTACTAAGAATAAATTATCTGCATTTGAGGAGATTGGATGAGAAATTACTGATGAAACACTTAACAATGAGAGACCTGCGATAGCTATGACCAGGGCAATTAACGCTGTTTCAATGATTTCCAGAGTAGTATTGAGAAAATCAGACAAATATTCAGCAGATTCAATAACCGCAATATTAACTTGCCCTCTCCATTTTCCAATTTTAAAATCAAATAAAGTGCCTGGATCGAGATTTAATCTAAGGACAGTTCGATTTTCTCCTTCGACAAGGGGTATTTTAAATAGAAATTCGAGATTTTCATCAGGTGCAGGTACAGTTATATCTACCTCATAAATCCCCCATGGTAAATCTGGAAATACTATTTCAGCGTTTTCAGAAGTTATTCCACTTGCTTTGTTACCGAAGAGATTATTCTCAACTTCTATTGTCACACTTGATATTCCTTGTCCTACTGAATCTTCAACTCTGATAATCAACGTTCCTCTAAGATCAAACACACTCTCAAATAGAAATGCTTGACTGTGCTCGAAGTATGGTAAGGTTTTGTTTAAAAAATGATATAATTTTCTTATTTCAAGACGATAAGCTCCTTTTGGCACATATAATAGTGCTGTTCCATTCTCATCAGTAAAAGTCTCTGTAAAAAAACCATCGCCTTCTTTCATGTTGACTACACTGATTAATGTTCCATTTATTGGATTTCCACTTGAAGTTCTCGTTGAGATATTCAATTTGACCGTTCCGAGAGGGATATTAACCATGGTTGTTCTTAGTGATTTATTTACTTCGACCTCATCATCCCAAGTAAATTCTCCATATGTTGCATTAATTCTATATCTCCCTAGATCTATCTCAATTTGTTTTGTGCCATTTTCAAGTGTTTCAGTATCATGTATTATATCACTTCGATTAAGTGGATTGTACAATAATATACTGCAACCAGATAATCCTGTGGCATTTGGAATATCTGCTGTTTCATTGTAAACTTCTGTACCATTAAATACTTTGATTTCAAACCAATATTGGTCTATAAAACTCAGATTAATGCTAGTAGGTTTCCTGAAAAAGAGAGTATCATTAGTAATGGTATTGTTAATGGGATGTTCTACTTTTATTGTATAATTAACTCCAGTTTCCAAGTTAAATTTAGCCACACCATCAATATTGGTTATGTTTGAATTTGAAAACTCTCCATTAGTATATATGGAAACATTAGCTCCTCGTAGAACACTATCATTGAAGTCATAGAGAGTTATATTTAGTTCTCCCTTTCCAACAAATAATGTAGGTGGTTGAGTAGGAATTTTTTGATCCCAAATTCTTGTGATTTCATCAACGGTATAATTGACTATATAGGTTCCAGAATTGGCTAAATATTTTTTGTCCCTTACTGATGCATTATATGAAGAATCCCTAATTATTAATTCTTGTGTGCTTGAGTTTCGCAATTCCAATATTCCATTAATTACATCACTGTACTCACCTCCGCCCCTTGAGCGTGATGCATTTTTTACTATAAGGTAAAAGGAGTTCTCAATTGCGACATCTTCCTGCCACGTCTGATTCAATTTTTTCTGAAATGTTTGAGTAAAATTCTTATATTTAACTCGGCCAATATAATATTCTTCTTTTAAGTCAAAGATTGCAAGACCATCTACTGATGTTCTACGAGTCTCTATTGCAGAGTTATTGAACCTTTCTTCAACACTTACAGCTGCATTATAAGCAGGTTGGCCATTAAAAGTCACATTGACTGTAAGCTCATGATTACTCCTACCAACTGTTAGTTCTGTTATTGGAATGTTTGGCCCGTTTACAAATACATCTTCAGGTGGACTTTGTTCCGTAAAGGAGGGGATAGATATTAAGCGATAAGATCCAAAGGGTAACACGAAAGTTGTTTCATATTTCTCATCTAGGTTCTGTGTCGCTATTACTTCTCCTGCTAAACTATAAACCAATACTGGTTGTCCAGGAAGATTGCTGTCAAGTGTTGGATCCTCACAACGTACCAGAACTCGTACAGGATATTCAGAATTTATTATATCAGCTAGTTCTGTTTTTGATATTTCATCTAGATCCACCTTTACTCTTATGAAGGTCACTTTGTCAGCTGATCTGCCCGTCAGTGATTGAGCAGTCTTTAAAGGAAGAATTATTTCCGAGTCTATTGGAGTACTAGTGTTTATTATACCATCTATCGTTACTTCTAGTGTCATTGGAGTTAGCGTACTCACTAGTATTAATTTGTCCCCTATGTTCTTATTTCGATCATTTACAAAATCTATTCCTGCTATAGCTCCAAATTTATTTGATTGATTAAGAAAACAGTTTCCTTCAATATCATCTGATGATATATTACTAATAGTCAGAAAATCATTGGTTAATCCTCTGATGATAATTGCTTCATCATCCATATTCTGGGCTATTACTACTCCCAAAACTTCAGCACTAACGCCTTTAACTCCTTCTAATCTTTTAATATCCTCTATTAGCGAATAATCCACACTTCCAGTTAAAGGGGTCGCTGCATCAGGTGGAGTAACAACGAGAATATCTTCCGTGTCCCCCAAGAAGAATTCTGTTGGTCTTATTCCTATAACGAATGCACCTATTGATGCTGAAGTCATCGAGATTAATATTACAGCAATTATGAATAACCAAAGATCCTTAATTGGTAAAATTTTCACTCTTGCCAGTTCTACCAATCGAAAGAATCGTAATCGCATTTTTATACTAGTCACATCTCCATTACTAACATAGAGATCTTTGAAGGTGGAGTTTTAATAATTTGAATGCTTGCAAATATTCCTGCAGTTGTAATTATTACCACTGAAGTTAACCAGAGAGGGATTAAGCCTATTAAAGGATATTCAGTTACTAAGAAATCTACAGCTAAGATTCCTGACATGAGTCCAATAATTATCGATGGAACAGCATAACCAATAATTCCTCCGAATATAAAACCTAGATTTCCAATGATTTGTCCTAACATAATTATTATTATGAATAATCTCTCTCTTGACATACCAATTGCTCTCATAATTAACAAAGTTCTTTCATACTCAATTACAAACCAAGAAATACTATGAAACAATCTTACCAAAGCTATTATTAATAGAATTATGAAGAATAAGATTAATTTATCGTATAAGTCCTCTCTTAACTTTTCTGCAAAAACATCTGCTTGTTGTTCGTTCCATATTGTTAGTTCATCCCCAAGTATCCTTTTTAACTTTTTAACAATCTCGCTCTGTGTAAACGATTCTGTTGTACGTATTTTTATTTCATTATATTCTAAATTATCTAATGATTTATTTACTAGGGTAGCATAATCTTCTAAATGGACAATTATTGATTGTTGAAGTTCAGCGATCCCAGATAGAGTTCCTATGGCATAACAAGATCCAAAAAGATTTTCAGAAAGAGTGATATTGATTAATTCATTTTCCTCAAGGATTCCCCGAACCTCAAATCCCTTAATACACTCAATAATTGATTTATTTTTCTCTGGTAAACGTCCATCAAATAATTGCATATCTATGAATATTTTATTTAATCCTGTTACATTGGTTCCAACCAAATCTGTTTGCAAAGAAATATTTTGAGTCTCAAAAAGAGTAGTCTTTTTTGCTAACGGCAATACATAACCTAGGTTTTCCTGATAGAGCCTTTCTAAAGTTGTATTCGATATTGTGTGTTCTGGGTCTTCAGGTTTTATTGTAAACCGATTACTATATCCAGCCTGTACTATCAAGCCAGAAATACTGGTAGAAAAACCATCTATGATTCCAAAGGTAGAGATTATGATAGCTATAATCAAAGCAAAGGCTGATGCAGTATTTAATGAATGACCTGCGTTTCGCCCTATTAATCGTAAAGGAAAAGTGATAGAGTAAGACATTCCAGAAGATCTCTTTCCTAAGGTTTCAGTATCAGATTAAAAGCTCATAACCTCTTCATTATCTTGGAAATATATGTTTGTTGGGATTGTTAAATATTTGTTATGGCTTCAAGTTAATATTAATGTAGGGGAGTATCAGAAACATTATGTTAATTGCAAAGAATTTATAGTTTTAATTACTTGGAGTAAATTATTTTCGGGTGTATCTAGAGTTAGAACACAACCAGGTGCAATTATGAGCCCGTAATCATTGAATTGGTTGAATATTGTTTCAATTGATTGTATAATGTCTTCTTTAGTTCCATTTCGGAGTAAATTCATTTCGTCAAGACCTCCAAGTAATGCACCATGAAAATCCTCCCGAGCTTCTAGAAGACTAGGAGATGTTCGTTGATCATGCCAGTTTATTCCATCAATATAAGGGAGTTGGGTTGCCCAGCGAAAGTAAGGATTTTCTCCATGTAAGTGAAGAACATTGAAATCCGATTTTTTCACAACGTGTTGTATTACGGATTTCATTGGTTTGAATTCAAAGTCCTCAATATCATCCTTAGGGAGAAGGGAGTTTAAATGCTGGGTAGCGATAAATAAACCATCAGAACCAGCGTCCAGAGCTGAGCTAGCGTATTCGCTCACAATTTTCGTTAACATGGAGATTTGATTAATGAGAAGTTGACGGTCTTGAATTAGATGATCTAAGAGAGAAGGATCTAATTTTGAAGCAACCATGAAGGGAGAGAACACCGTCATCATTGTTGGAACCTCATTTTCGACTTGTCGATGAATCAGTTCAACAGCCTTAATTTGCGCTCCAAATTCGCCATCATTGGGATCAACCGGTTCTAGCGATTCCCAATCACTTAGAGTCGAAATGGGAGGTTTATCACAAATCCGAGAGCCTGATATTGGCCGATAATCTCCCAGTATTCCTCCAAAATCAACAACACAATAGCTTCCATGAGGAGAGATTTTCATCAGGTCAGATGCGAATTTTTGTTGGAAGTTAAGTTGAGCACTTGCTAATCCCTCCGAGGTTTTATCTGCTTCAGGAAAGTGTTTCCAAAGAGCATAGGGAACTTTTTCAGTTTTTTGATGTTTTAATGCGGCTTTTATTAAGGAAAATCTATCAATTCTAGCCATTTTAAATCAAATAAGGGGTCTCTCCACATCTTCATTAATTTTCTGTTACATTGTTCTCAAATTTCAATAACTTAATGAATAATCACTATTAAAAGAGAATCTAATAACAACAGATAGAAATTCTTGAAGTTGTCGATCTATGAGGCCAAGCAATTCATCGTTGCGGCAGAATTACTCTCTAGCAGATTTTCTATATACTCTCCATCTCTTACATCATCATCAACATCTGGGGAGGTATAAATTGGCTCAAGAGCTAAGGATGTCCGATGTACAAACACGAATCATCCTTCAAAAGTTAGTTGAAGCTAAAATTATTGAGAAATCCAGTCAAAGACGGGGTCATCGATTATCATCTGGAGGAAGGGAATATTGGTCAAAATGTCAACGATTCTTTCGAATTCCACTTCAACGAATATATCTAGGAAGAAATTATACAGTGGGGAATAAAGATGCTATCGTCTGTGTCCAAGGAACAGGGGTCGAGCTGCTAAATACAGTTATTTTACGTGATGAATCTCTTTTGAATGGAGCCTTGGGCTGTACAGTCTTTCTTAAAACACAAACAAGTCAATTTTTCCTCTTAGATGCAGTGTATCCTCCGTTACCTCAAGTAGCTCTTACAGATAGAAAAACTAAAAGAAGGTTATCAGCGATCACCAAGGAAATTCCTTGGCAAATGATAGTCATTATAGTTGGAACTGCTGATCATATTATTGATGCTCAAATAGGGGCCATTTCTGCAGCACTCTTATTAGTCCCTGAGGAAATTAAAAGGTCTCTTCATAATATTGCATAAATCTCTTAGATCAGATTTTCAGATATAATGGAATTTTTGTGCTGCAAGAAGGGCAGCAGCGCGTTTCAAGATCAAATTTCTTCTCTATTTGATATCCAGTTCGCTTAATAAGTAATTCTTGGCAATTAGGACAATAAGTGTTTTCTAAAGGGTGACCTGGAACATTCCCTAGATATACAAATTTAACTCCTTCTGATTGTGCAATCTGATGTGCTTTCTCTAAAGTCGCTACGGGTGTGGCATTTACGTGCGTGAATTGATAATCAGGATGGAATTGTGTGAAATGAAGTGGGATATTGGGATCAATAACAATTAATTGTCTTGTTACTTCTTTGTAAAAGTTGATAAAATCATTAACAGTGGGAATTATCAAACAAACTATTTCTACATGCACGTCTTCTTGATGTACAGTTTTAATATTCTCCCAGACCTTTTCTACGTCAATTCCACAATATTGTTTGCCTATATCAGAGGTTCCTTTAATTGTAACGCTCATTCCCGACAACCCAGCTTTGATGAGCAAATCAAGTGCCTGACTAGTCATATAACCATTGGTTACTAACATTCGGTACGTATCAGGTTTACAAAGACGAAAAACATCCAAGGAATATTCCAATGATAATGTAGGCTCATTAAATGAAATTGAGATTCCATTAATCTTTGAATTCAGTTCTGTTCTTTCAACCAATTCTTCAGGGCTTAGAGATCGCGGAGAACGAACTTCAGATGGATAGGTTTTACTGATACTCCAGTTCTGGCACCATGGACATGAGAAATTGCATGAGAAGCTCCCAACTGTCGAAGCATATGACCGTGGATAGTAATGGAAAAGAGGCTTCTTCTCAATAGGATTTACAGAAAAGGATGACACCAATCCATAATTCATGCTATATAATGTACCATCAATATTTTTACGGGTGTGACACCGCCCAAATTTACCTTCAGAGATTTTGCATTGGTGATAACAGGTGTTACATTGGACTTTAGAATTTCCTAGCCGCGTATAAAGGAGAGATTTCTTTTGAAAGATGTTTATCACCGATTTGTTCACTAATTTTCCTCACAATTTTGTGTCATGTTTGAGGGCCTAGAAGTGAAGAGGTGTTGAAACCAGGATGGAAGATTCAAATCTTTCTCGACTCGATCCCCATTCGGGAGATAGGGTTTGACATCAAGAATTGGAGTGCCATCAAACGCATCAATATGATCAACAAGAATCTCTTCGTTATCTACCTTAATTATTTTCACTAATGTCAATCCAATGGGATTTGGGCGTCTTGGAGAACGCGTGGCAAAAGTTCCCATCTCCTGTGGAGGACAGAGGGCATTTGTAACTCGGGGTTTTGTTCTCCTTGCTTTCCTCACCTCTAGAGTATCATTTTCATGAATCCACCATAATACAAATGCATGAGATATGGTTTCTAGGCGATAAAGTCCAACTTGAAATTCGGATAGAATTTCCAGATAACTTTTCTTGTTTTTTTTTCGAACAAATCCTATTGGATAAAGTCTGAACTCTTTCATTCAATTTACTCCTAAAGATTTTGTTTTCTGATTAATTTAGGTTCACAAGGGTATGATTTCAGATAAGACAAAGGTTATATAATTTATTGCTTATTTAGTGTTGTAATTTATTTTGAAGATTCATTTAAACGCGGAAAGGGGTTATTTGTGAGTAATCAATATTCTATACATATTTCAGCAAATAAATTTTCTTTACTTGTAATAATTATGTTATTCCTGTTTGGTGGTATGATATGGCAAGTAAATTTTATCGAAGAAGATTTTAATTATCCAAAAGGTCATCCTTCTACCCATCTAGATGATTTTGAAGCAAGTTTTTCTGATTCTGATGAACAACTCTCTTCTGGACGGTCAATTTTCCGAAAAAGGTCAAAATATTCACTTGAAAAGTCCTCTTCTAACGTTACAGCTCTTAACTCTATGCAATTACCATTAAAAACAGTATTGAATATTAGGAATAGACAAACAGAAGCGAAAATTTTATACAACAAGAATGGACTTATTCTCCAATTAAATGGAAAAAATAAACCTGTTGTTCTAAATTACACTGAACTTAAGCACCAGATAGGTCGAATAAGTAACAAGTCAATAAAATCACTTGAAATTCAAAATGCTCCTAGAACGGTCATAGAAAATCAAACTTTTGAAGGAGTGAATATTGTTATCTTTAATAGTCCCTTATCAATTGTGAGAAATAATACTATCATCAATATTAATGACACACCCAGTTGTGGTTTCTTTTCTTGTATTGGTTTGTCCAACAGTAGTTCTTCCATTATTGAGAACAATACTATAAATAATATTTCCTCCCTTGTTCCTTCAGCTACTATTTATGGAATTTTCGTGGACAGAAGTGAGAATTCCACGGTGAATTCCAATATTGTAAGCAATCTTAGTATTTCTTCCAACACAGAAGCGGATAATTTTTGGTTTTCCTCCTCAGGTTATGGAATTTATTTAGCAAGTAGTAATAAATCAATCATAAATGACAATACTATTCAAGACTTTACTGTCTTAAATGAGGCCCCATATAGCTCTAGTAACACCTATGGGATCTATGTGGAGAATTGTCACAGGTCTGATGTTTGGTTCAATAATCTAAGTCG
>JAEOTI010000644.1 GCA_016839955.1 Candidatus Hodarchaeota archaeon
GCGAAGGTCTTGTATTCTAGAAAGATAAGATGATAAATGTGATGGAACATCTGAAAGGTCAGAATCTGGGAGAGTATGTATATTTACAGATATTTTCGATGAGAGCTGAATTAATAGGGCATCAGTTCCTATAATCATAGTAACTACTAATAGTTGAACAGCAAACAGCTTATCTTTTACGTGACGAGCATTAGAATAAGTTTTGAGTGCAGCGTCAAGATATGTCACAACTTGTTCAAATTCTTCTGACATGCTCGTTTCACCGCCTTCGTTTATACAATTCAGCATATTTTCAATATTTTTAATTGGATGTAATTCCATTTTCAATTGCTTTAATTATAATTTTATCTGATTTACAGAGTTGTAGACAGAAACTTCCCGGTTTCAACCAAGGGATGAAAGTTGTACCATAAGTTTGTCTCAAATTTCAAAAGGGTGTCTGCAAGCCTTTTAACTGAGAATTGTTGAATTAAAGATGTTCCACTTGATGGCGAGAGACAGGCAGACGATGACTTCCACCACAGCAAAAAACCAACAGATCATTACTACGTTGAAAGCCACAAAAACCCGTCGCCAGACTCAAAGCTGTCGCGTCTTCGAGTTAAAGATCAACCGTGCGAAGTTGAATAAGATCAGCCGTGAGCATTTGCGAAGGCTCTTTCTTGAGGCCAAATGGTTCTATAATTGGATTATAAGCCAGCCTGATCCCTTTGTAGTCGATACTAAGATTCAAATGGTTCCTGTGAAGGTTATTGACCGTTTTGAGGATCGTGAACTACGTTGTCTATCCAGTCAGATGAAACAAGCCCTCGTCACCCGGATCCACAATGCTATCAGGGCTTTAGCGAAACTCAAGAAAAAAGGGCACAGAGTTGGTCGGCTCAAATTCAAACGGCAAATAGGTTGTATTCCTCTCAAACAGTATCGTATTACCTATCAATTAGATTTAATCCGCCACCGCATCAAACTTCAGAAACTCAAACAACACCTACGGGTGCATGGATGTCAGCAATTCCTAATTGATGCAGAATTCGCAAATGCTCAACTATTCACCCGACATGGCGATTATTATCTTCATGTCGTCACTTATCAACCGCGAAGTTCACGACCTTGTAATGATGCCCCCCTACAAGCGATTGGGATCGATGGGGGACTTAAACAGCAACTTGCTTTCTCGAATGGTGTCACCGTTGAGTATCATGTGCCGGTTCTGAAGCGACTTCGACAGCAATATCGCTACTTCAGCAGGAAACGTAAAGGCAGTCGGAATCGCTGGAAAACCCGAATGAAGCTCGAAAAACTATTTCGAAAGCTCACGAATATTAAAACCGACATTTGCAATCAACTCGTGGCGTATCTCTGTCGTAATTATGGAATTATTTGTTTTCAGGACGAAAACTTTAGTGCCTGGCAACGGTTGTGGGGCAAAAAAATGCTCGACCTCTCGCTCGGAGCGTTCTTTCGGGTTCTAGCAGAACGAACCCGAACTCCGATCGAAATCGACAGGTTCTTCCCGTCTACACAACACTGCTCGGGCTGTAACTACCGTCAAAAACTCACACTTGATGAACGTCGCTATAATTGTCCCGTTTGTGGGCTCACGCTGGATCGGGACTACAACGCGGCAATTAATCTCCTGAAGGAAGGCTTGAGGAAAACGCCTTCCCGCGATCCGGAACAGATCGTTGAGATGCCTGTGGAGACCAAGACCACTACGCAGCGCATGGTGGACTTCTTTGATCGTCTGCCCTACGTTCGCGCAAGTCTCGTCGCGGAAGCAGGAAGCCCCTCAATTCATTGAGGGGTAGTTCACACCTTTCCACTGAAAAAACATCAAACAAAATATAAAACTGACTTTACATACTAAAGACTTCTAAGAACAGTTACAACTTTTGTTGATCCTGCTTTTCTTGCTGGAATAAGCCCACCAATGCTTACTGTGATCACAACTATCGATAGAACTCCGATAATAAATTCAATAGGTATTATTAAACGCATTGGAAGAATTCCTGCAAGCGAAACCAGAGATTCCCCAATTGTTAGATAAACAAAAGAAAAAACAATACCAATAATAGCCCCAGCAAAGAATGTAAAGATTATTGTACCCACAAATTCTTCTAATACCAGTAAAATAATTTGTTTTTGAGTTGCGCCTGCTGAACGCATAATTGCATACTCAATTTGTCTTTGTTTAATAATATAACTTAAAAATGCGGTTAATGAAACAAATGCAATAATAGATGCTAACATGAAAACAATTGTGGCTAAACCAGCTGTTCCAACTATTGAAAAAAAACCTAGTTCGTCTTTATCAGTTTGAGAAGGAGAAAAAACATAAATGACCTCATTAAGCGCCTCTAACTTGTTAATTATTGTTTTATGATCTGAATTCCTTTCAGCACTTGCAAAGAATAAATTAGAAGTCTCTATATTTAGTAGAGTCAAAAAAGCTTCATTAAGTACAACTAAACCACCATTCTTGCCTATTATTTGATGTTCACCTTCAAAATCACTTGCTAGTCCAAATCCTGGAAACGAATGCGCTAAAGCAATTACATGAAAATTATACGCTGTAGAAACTTGTCCTTTTAACTCAAATAATGTAATTTCATCTCCAACTCCAACTTCAAGGTAATCAGCAAGAAAATTATTTATTATAATGCCAATGGGTAATCCAGTAAGGTCCCGAGTAAAAATAAGGTCATGTATTACTTGAGTTACACTAGCTGACTGGAATGTTGTTTTATCCCAGAACGCAACGTCTTGAAACATGGCAGGATTAATACCAATAGCAGTAATTGAATAATCACCGACTCGACCAAAAGTAGATAGAACATGTGTTGATTTCTTTATACCATCAATATTATCTAAAGAGTCGCTAAAAATTGGAGAAATAGATCTCGTTCTAATTTTAAAATCCGCTCCAATAACATAATCGATCTGATCATTAGTATTCACTCGTATTGTCTCAGAGTTAACTACAGCAAACGTTCCAATGCTAAAAGCAAATACTAAAATCATGATTAAGGGAATTAGTTGGCTACCTCGCCTTTGTAAGCTCTTTGATACAATTATCGCAGGAGAACCAAAAATAATTTTCAGATGGCGTGTTATTCGGGGAAGGATTGCGCCCATTAACCTGGAAAAAGCACGGGAGTAGGCAGTCCAAAAGAGAATAGTTCCAACGAACATAACTAAAATCCAACTTGATCGACCATACTGTGTAGAAAATTCGCCTTTAAAAATAATGAAAATAAAAATAAGAAAGAGAATAGTAAGAAAAGCGAATGCAATCGAGAATGCTAATGGGCTTTCAAGTTTCCAGATAGACTTTATTCGGCCAAATCGTGCTTTCTCTTGTCGCATTGTATCTGCTATTTCTGATGTTAAAAAGTTATTAATTTGAGAAAGGGACGAAAAAATAACTAATATAAAACAAAATGAGCTTGAAATGAATAATAGAAATGGGATAGAAAATGATAAGTTTGTCAAAAAATCCAAAAATGTCTCATAATTAATTATTAGAAACGATTCTGTTGCAGGTATTATTGCTCCGAAAATAATACCTAATAAAAGACCTAATGCAACACCAAGCATAGCGATTATAAAGAATTCGAGACTAAGAGAGAGAATGAGTTGAAATGAACTGGCTCCCCGAGCGCGTAGAATTCCAATCTCACGACTTCGGTCCTTTAAAACCATCTTAGTCGTAAAATTAATGAGGAATGCACATAAAATGATTAGAGGTAGAATTAGGAAAAAAATAAATGTAAGAGAGGTAGAATATTGATCTAAAACTGATTTAATATCTTCAAGCTCTAACTGAACAAATGTTTGGGGAAAGGATGATTGAAGTTGGGCTTTTAATGCTTCGATTTTTGGTTCAATTTGAGAAATGTCAAGACTTGAAATATATTTTCGGTTAATTCTAATAAAAAGCTTAGGTTGAAAGTCATTCTCTTCTAATTGTCTCTCAGTCTCATTATCAATAGAATCATGATGAAGAAAGATACCATCTCCTAAAGTTTCAGAGTTGTAACTTAATTCAGTTAAGGTTTTTCGGGGAATTCTTTCATAAATTCCTATTATTTGATAATTTGAGAAATGAAATCTACTCAGATTTCCCAAATGTTTATCGAAAGTAGCAGTTTTTGCAGTTATCGCGGAGAAATTTAAATATGATCCAATGGTTAAATTTAAGGAAAATTCTTCACTAAGAGTATTATAATACGTCCTACTGATGATAAGTTGGTTTGTACTTAATTCGAATGCTCCTTCGATAATAAATTGATCTTTTATTACACTAAGAAAGTCGTTTTCAAGGAAAAAAAGAGTCTCTTCTGGAGTAAGCATGATTTTTTGTTCTAGTGTGCCTTCTTTGTAATTGACAGAATCATTAAGATTTTCAGATCCAAATATTGCTGGAGATTGGTAAACTTGATATGCGTTTTCTACAATTGAACGATTCGCTAACCAATTTTCAATTTCGTTTAGAATGCCCAATTGAGACTCTGATATTCCTTTTTTGGTTTTTACAACAATCTCAAAGTCTTTTCGTTCAAAAGCATCAAGGATAGCAAGTTTAGTTGATGATTCATTCCATACAAACATCGATGTCAATAATGAGGAAGCGATAATAAATCCAAGCAATAGGTTGAAACTTCTACGCTTATTTTTAATTAAATTGGACTTGGTAAGAGAAATTATTGTAATAAAGTTGCCCGGTGACCATTTACTTCTCCTAAATGATGATTCAGTAGAGTCGGACATGTCTATTTTCACCTAAAGGTTTCTAAGGGTATCTGATACCTTAGTAGCTCCAGCTCGTCGTGCAGGAATCAAAAGACCTAGAAACATTACTAAGAAGGAGAATAATAATGATCCAGTAAGCACAAAGAATAGTTCTTGAGAAAAGAAGGCTAAAGGGTTCGTTATGGAAAATGGAATAGGGTTGATTGCAAATAATGAGAGATTTGGAAGTGATTGACCGGCAAGAATAGTAAATATCGTTGAAAAAGTAGCTCCAATTACTAAACCAATTCCAAAGGATGCTACTAGGATGAAAAGAAATTCAGAAATAATTAATAATATTATTTGACTTCTACTTGCGCCTCCCGCCCTCATTATTGCGTATTCTTGTTTTCTTACTTCAAGCAAATAATTCAAAAAGATTAACAAGGAGGAAACACCCAATAGAATCGACACAAAAAAGGATAAGAGAAGAGCTCCAGAAATACCAAATAGTGCTATTGATTTTTTTTCCTCACTTAACACATCATCTTGCGTGACAACTTGTTGAACCTCTGGAAATTGGAGTAATTGCTCTTTGACTGCTTTTCTATTTACATTCTTTTCTAAAGAAGCAAAAATATAGTGGACAGAGTTTTGAGACACACTATTAATTTGTCCTTGATGTACGAGGACAATACCACCATCTTTTTCTAAAATTCTATTGTAAGGGAATTGAAAACTTTCAGTAATATCACCAAAACCAGGCATTAGTTTAATTATTCCTGCAACTTGAAGTTCCATATAGCCAGTTAACCAATTTCCTGCTAGAGCACGTATTTGGGCTGTCCCTCCAATTTTCATTTCTAAGTATTCAGCTAAAGCAGAGTTCAATACAATACGACTTGAAGATTGAAAATTATAGAACAAACTACTTACAGAATTTGGGTTTTGTAAACCATCATCTCTCCAATTTAGAATCTGCTGTAATTTTTCTACATCCACCCCTAAGACAAGAACAGAGCGACCTCCCATCACAGCTGGTGTTTGTGTAATTCCAGTAGCGTGACGAATTCCTGTTACATTTTCTAAACCAGAAACAAATTCTGAGGAAACTGCTGATGTTTGAATCCTCAAATCAGCGCCAAGTTGGAAATTGAGTTGACTTCGCGTATTTGATGTAAGAACATCTCTTGAAATCGCAGCAAAGGTTCCAACAGAGAAAACAAAAGTAAGAATTAAGATAAGTGAAACTACCTGAGATTTTCGACGTCCAATATTTCCTGATACAAAGACAATTCGATCACTCAATATCATTCGCAACAAATGTGCAAGCTTAGGAAGAATGTTACTCGCTGCTCTAGATGATGAATATGCTAAACCTAACCACAACATCATTGTTCCTGCAAAATAAAGTGATCGATTCTGTGTTTCATCAAGCCAAGGAATTCTAATGTCCATTAATAGGCTAATTGTAAATATGATGAAAACAATGAGTATCGCGAAGAAATCTAAACTATAACGGCTAATAAATCCTTGTTTACCCTTTTCTTCTTGTTTCATTCCTAGATCTATGTCTGAAAAGATATATCTCCTAATGGGACCAAGTGTAAAGAGAATAAATATCGTTTCACAAACAATTAATGGTCCTAACCAAGCAAATAATGGAATTTCAGCATTACTAGCAAATTCAATAGTATCGGACAAATTATATTGCAGATAATCAGAACTTGATGGAATAAGACCTGCAAAGAATAATCCAAGAAAAACTGAAAGGATTGCCATGATTGTAGCGATAGTACATAGTTCACTCCCCATCATAATAACTAGTTCATTATAACCAGCACCTCTACTTTTTAAAGCAGCAATTTCCCTATTTCGTCCTCGAATTACAATATTGGTACTAAAATGTGTCAAGATCACTGCTAAAACAAGCGATGGTAAAATCAAAAAGAGAATAACCATACTTGTATTTTTATAATAAACTTGAACTTCTCGAATATGATCTGTATCAACATTGACTTCCACGTACAGGAACTCAGACTTCAGTTCAATTCCAAAACGCTCAATTTCATCTGCAGCATTTAGTAACCCAACGTTTTCTATTTCGTCCCGATCTATACTAATGAAGAGTCGAGGTAACAAATGATCATAGAATAAATTTTCCTTCGTTGAAGAAGAAAGTAGAGATTTGTCAAAGAAAATGGCGTCTCCAAGAGTTTCTGAGGCATAATTATATTTTGTGAGACTATTAACAGATTTTCTCTGATAAATACCATTTATGACAAAATTGTCTAATTTTAATCTTGAATAATTTGCTAAATAAACAGGATCAAGGAGATGGACTTCAGGTCTTTGCTGAGCTAAGGAGAAATTTAAGGTATCTCCTGAAACTAGGGTTAGATTTAACTTATTCTCTATCTCTGAAGCAAAAGCTCGACTAATAACGACAGAGGATTCATCTATGGAAAAATCACCTTCCACTTCGAAATGATTGGAGATTGTTTTAATAAATTCAGGACTGGCTCCAAATGCCCCCCATTCATCAGAAATGTATATATTAGGAGGATCAGCTGCACCCTCTCCTTCTACTCCTAAGTAATGCGTGTCAGGAAGGCTATTTGAACCAAAAAGAGAAAATGTTCGATAAATAATTTGCAGATCTGCAATTAATTTAGAATTTTGTGCCCAATTTGATATATTTTGTAAAATAGTATGGTCATTCCAAGGAAAACCAGGTTCAACCTGTATTTCGTAAGAAAGATCTTGTAATGCGGTCCGAATTCCTAAGCGGGGTGCAGTGTCAATATAGATAAACGCTGTAGAAACCAATGCACCACCAATAAGAAAACCGATAGCTAAAGTAA
>JAEOTI010000645.1 GCA_016839955.1 Candidatus Hodarchaeota archaeon
CCTTAGTTTAGCAAAATCAGTATAAGAATGTGGAATTACTCTAATGGATGTTAAATCTTCTTTAAATCTCTTATTTGGGGTTCTTCTATCTAATAATGCTTTAATTATATAATCTAAAATTTCTTTATTCATCACATAAATTAGCCATCTGTATTTTGGGCCTAAAGGATCTTTTAGCTTCTCACCCCAAGCTTTATAGATTTTTACCAGCTCATCTCTTTTTTTATCATCAAGTTTTTTCCATTTCTCAAATGGAGGGCTAGTTCTGAAATGTCCTACATACACAAAGTCTGAATTGTTTGTTTGATCTCTAAAAGCTTCTCCCACAATTTTTTTTATCTTATAGGTGGAGTCAATATTCTCATATTCTATTTCATCGGTCTTTTTTGGGATGAGTAATAGGCTTGGAATTCTTTTCCAATCTTCCTTGACTTTTTCAACTTTAAATGATTCTAGAAAAATATTGATTGAGAACACGATTAATATAATGCTGGTGAATAATAATAGTATGTCCACAGAGGCTTCACTAAAGAAAGTATAGGCAATGATACAGGAGTGTAATATAACTAAAGTAAAGTAAACAGAATTACTAATGAATTTTTTAAGAAAAATACTTCCCTTTTTTTCTTCTAAGATACCACTTTTATGATTAATATCTCCTACAAGAAATTTCCTTTTTAGATCTTGAGAGATTATTTGCCATTCTTGTTTATTTGTAGCAGAGGAGTCTGATTTTAAAATTAAATTACTTATAATTTCCAATCGTTTTAAATTCAGAGTTCCCCCTTCCGTTATTGGTACACAATTTTCCCAAAAGGAAGAGATAAACTCTGTTAATTGTGCAACTATTTTTTTTTCACGAATAATTAAACCTGAATCATGTGCGGGAAGATTTGTTTTAGGAAATCCTAATGTGACTGAATTACTCTCTATTATTTGCATGTTTATAAAAGGGATACTCCATACAAAATTCGGAAAAATCTTAATTTCAGAAATATTTTCATTTAATTTCCAATAGGGAATATCATTTAATTTTTTCGCAACCATTTTTAGAGTACCAAATGAATGAACGTATACTATCCAATGATATGGGATTTTGTTTATATTAGGATCTTTTTCATTTTTAACCAATTCTGTACCTAAATTAAAGTATTCAACTATTAAATTCTGTTCATCTTTGGGCATACTTTTGTACCATGTTCTTTCTTTAAAATCAGGAGGAGATTTCATGGCAAAAAATGCCCAAAAAGGTGTTTTAACATTTGCTTTCTCATATGATAAGCCAGCAAAAGCATAGTTGACAGCTTCGTTTGGTAAGTACTGGACTTCAAAAATCTCTCCATAACTCCTCATTATCATTTTTTTAATATCTTTTGTTGTTTCAAGACCTTTTTTGGTTGTTTCATCTATTCTTTTTGAATGAATGTACAGATTAATTGAAAAACAAGCTAGTAATGCAAATAAAGCAGGAACCAATATTTCTATAGGAACAATATTTGATATAACAGAAATTGTAATAATTAAAGTTCCCCCTAGTGTGATGAAATCAACCCAATATTCTTTTATAAATTCAATAACATCTCTTAATTTGTCTGTGTCCTTTCTTTTAGTTCCTTGAATTTTTCGTCCCACTTTACTTAAATTTTAGTTGATTTATCGAAAACAGCAATTATTGCTTTAGGAGCATGAATGTGTGTTCCTACATCAAGAACTTCAAGTAATGTCTCTTCATCTAGTTCGTAGTTGCCCTGTTTAGGGTCTTGGCAATTATAAGTCCCCTTCTTTTTATTTCGGCCAAGGATTAGTATCCAATGACTGATGTGTTCTTTTTTTTCTTGGGGATATTCTCCTATTAAGGAAATAGAGAAACGATCAATAAAAGCTAGAATATAGCCATCTTTGTCGAGGGCATTATTTATGTGAGTTAGGGTTGGTTCGGTTTTTTTTATCGTCCAATATTCTTTTAAAAAGCTTTGATTCAAAGTTTCCATTATTTTTTGAGCATACACAAAACTTGCTTCATATACTTTTTCAATTTGATCTTCTGGAATAGTTTCGTGTCTTTTAGGTTCCCAAGAAATTTCTAAGAGTTGAGGGAACATATTTTCAGAAATAGCCACGCAATAAAATCCTCTCTTTACCAACGTTTTTAGAACTGGTAACCGATGACCTACTTTTAATGGGAACAACGCAGTTTCTGACCACAGTTCAAACTCTTGCTTTTGAGATGGTTTTATTTTCTTTTTCATTGATAAAAGATTCAATATTGTACTTGGTGCACATGTATATTTCGTGCTTTGAAGATACATTTTGTTCACTCTGTCTTGATTCTCGGAAAATCAAGTTCACTTCTATAATAAGTTTATTTTTTTTTAACTACATTGGTTGAGTCTTAAATGTTATAATTTCATATTTGTGAACTAAGGTATTTAATCGTAGTAACTTTGGTGCAATGATTAAATTATTCACATAACCTAAAGCATATTTCATTGACTCTAAAGCTAGAATTTGGCTAGCTGTCCTTCCTGGAGTTTCCATCGTTGGCCAAGGGGTTGAATATCCCTTGAGTCGATCGATTAATTCTTTCGAGTATATAGATGAAGTGACTGCTTTGAGTATCCTATTTTTATGATCTTCCCATTCTTCCATTCTTACATCTTCAATTCTTCTATTTAGGGAAGGTAAATCAAAGAGTTTTTCATATGAAGGCCCATCTGGTACAAAAAGAGTGACATTCCCAATGAATCCCATACTCGCTGCATGTCCATAGGGAATATCTAATTTTTCACAAAATCTTGATATTAATGCTTTTATAGGATAATGGTCTACTACTTCAACAATTAAATCACAATTTTTTAGAATAGTTGAAATATTTTCACTATTTATAGCGATTGGATGGACTTCCAAGTTTATATATGGATTAATAGCCTTGATTTTCTTTTCTACACATTTAGCTTTATTTAAACCAATATCCGAAGATATATAGGGTTGTCTATTTAAATTATTTAATTCTACTTTATCAGGATCCACTATTACTATATTCTTGGCTCCTAGTCTTGTCAAGGCCAATGCTGTTGAAGTACCAATTCCACCCAGTCCTGTAATACCAAATTTAAATTCTGATAGATCTTTTTTAGCATTTTCTGTGGGTTTCAGAATCTCTTCATGCCGTGAAATTAATTCTTTATAATATTCGTCTTTTGTTATTCCCTGCATTCAAATCACTAAAATTTTTAGCCAATTATTTATGTTAAACACCTTTTTAGGACAATACTTATATGAAAATTAGCTTAAATATTTTTTTCACTACAAAATATAAAGATCGCTTGCTTTACAATACGTTGCTAGATATTTTGATATTGTGATATTTTGATTTAGAGTATCATATTGATGTTAATCCAGCTTTTTACGACGTAATTGTAGAAAGGAGAAACAAGAAGTTACTGATTTTTAATTACTCCTTCCGTAATTTGAGAGCCTGAATTTTACTGTTTACTGATTGATAATTCCGATTTAACTTCTCCGCAATCTGCCAGACGGGCATATCAGGATAATGCTTCTTAAAAAAAGAGACCTCCGTTGGTGTCCATCTTACACGCTTGGTAGGTGGTCGAAGACTCCGAATATACTATGTTATCTCTGAGTGAGTACTACATGAAAGACAGCTTCTAGATAAAGAGTCAAGTCTCCCATTTGGATGGGAAAATTATCACATTCGATCTCGTAAGTTTTCTCCCCTGTTTCTTCAAACTCATTTTCTACCCAGCCACCAGAGTCAAATAATGGATAGAATAGCTTGAGAATACCTTCTAGCTCTGGAAGGCGTTTTGACGACATTATAACTTTACAACCTGTATTCTACAGAAAATGTCTTCCACAGCTCTTGCCACAAGGGGGAGATGCGATAGCGAGGTGGGTCGCTATAACGCACTCTTCTGAATATTTCAGCGTCGATCATTCCGAGCAATAGCTGTTTGAGTTCTGAATTGGACAGAGTTAATTCATTAGTTTCATCTTGTTTACGCATATAGTTATGAAGGTAAATGAACGTTGAAGTACGGTTATGTTCTAATTCAATTAAATTAATCAAACACTTTCTTATAAATTCAGTCTCAAACGCAGTTAAATTTCTACTACTAGATTCAGATAATAGCTCTTGTGGAACATCCTCTGCACTTTTTTCAGGTACATATAATTCTTGCCACCCTTCAACTGTCCGAAGATTTACATACCCCTGTTTAACGGCTTCAGTCGCTAATGCTTGGAATTTTTTATATGGTAGTGATGCGATCTTCTTATAATCAAATCTTGGTTCTATTTCGTACATTTTTGTAGCAATAGATGAGAACTGTAAGTTGCGTCCTTCATTGGAACATTCGATGACTGCTCGTTTAAGTAAGGACAGAGCTTTTCCCAAGTTTTCATCAGTAGACGTGGACAGCTTTTTCATAATTTCAGTGTCTGGATCACCTAAGATACCAAGTTCAACTACAGCTGATACTGGTACTAGTTCGGGTTGAGATTGGAACCGATTGAGAGGTAGGAAATCATCAGCAGCTAATTGTAATCGTTCATTAGCAACATCAGGATTGGCAATTACGACTGTATATTTTCCAGCTCGTCTAAGACTGGCTAATGCTGGAATGAAATCCCCATCAGATGTAATGAGAACATACGTCTGAATGGAAGTCTCCATTGCAGCTTTCCCAAGATCAGTGGAAATAACTAAATCCACCGAATTTTTTCGTGTAAGGGGTACATGAATTAGTTCAAATCCAGCAGAAGTCAAATTTTGGGCAGTCTCGGCTTTAATAGTTGGCGAAGACCAATTGGCATAAGCCCGAAGCGTGCCTATCTCTCCTTTTTCCCGCGCAAAATCAAGAATTTTATCTACTAATAGAGTACTAGCTTTACGACTTGTCAATTGAATATTTTGATAATCCCAATAAATACCAGTTTTCATAATGTTTCTCTCAACCTCAAATCAAGGGGGTCTCTCCCTAAAATCAACAATAAGACTGATCAATGACCCTTGTCTATAACCTTAGACAGTTGTAGTTGGAACCATAAAGTGAAAATTAAAGTTAAAAATTATTGTGTA
>JAEOTI010000646.1 GCA_016839955.1 Candidatus Hodarchaeota archaeon
TGAATATTTGTCTTGAGTCCATTCTACTATTAACAAGACTTCATTTACAACTGCCAATTCAAAAATCTATAAAATTCTAATTCAAAATTTAAATTTAAGGAAGAAACTGTGTCTTCCTCGGAAGAAAAAAAATGAGCCAATTAAAAGTTGGAGACAAAGCACCTGATTTTACATTGTTATATGCTCCTGAAAAAAGTGTCACTTTAAGTGAAGAACTTGAAAAAGGTCCAGTGATCCTAGTTTTTTATCCTGCTGACTTTTCTAGTGTTTGTCAGGAAGAATTATGTCATTTCAGAGATTCCCTATCAGTTTTTAATCAATTAAATGCTAACGTTTTTGGAGTATCTGTGGATGGAATTTTTAGTCATGGTGCTTTTGCAAAACAGAATAACATTGGTTTTCTATTACTGTCAGATTGGGAAAAAAATGTCATCCAAGCATACGATATTATTTATCCCAATTTAGCTGGTATGAAGGACGTTGCAAAGAGATCTGTATTTGTGATTGATACTGGCGGAATCATTAGATACATTTGGATTGCAGAGAGCCCTAGAAACCTTCCACCTATTGATAATGTTCGATCTGCGGTTGAAAACTTGAAATAGAAGTTTTCCACAAAGAATAGAGGATTTCAAACATATTCCTCATTCAAACTGGCAAAATCTCATTCTTTTTCAGGACACCTATATTATGTTGACCAATTTGATTACCTTTACTTCTAGATTTTCTGGAGCCTTTAAGACCAATGACACTCCCAGATAGTGATAAAATAATATTTCATGATGTTCTTATTATTGGAGCAGGACTTTCTGGATTACGAACAGCAATAGAATTAGTCGATCATCAAGATGTTGCAATACTTTCCAAAGTACACCCACTTAGATCCCATTCAGGAGCGGCTCAAGGAGGAGTGAATGCAGCACTAGGTACCGTTGATCCGAACGATACTTGGGAAGCACACGCGTTTGACACAGTGAAAGGGTCTGATTATTTAGCGGACCAAGATGTAGTTGAAGCAATGACAAAAAATGCTCCCTATGCCGTTATTGAGAATGAAAGATGGGGCACCGCCTTTTCTCGAACAGAAGACGGTAAAGTAGCTCAACGACCCTTTGGTGGTGCTGGTTCTCCACGAACCTGCTATGCTGCAGATCGAACAGGACACAATCTTCTTCATACGACATTTGAACAAGCCTTACGAAAAGGAATAACCTTCTATAACGAATATTTTGTTACATCATTAGTAAAGAAAGATAATAACATTTCTGGCCTAACTGTACTGGATATCGCTACAGGAAAAATTCATGCATTTGCAACTAAAGTTGTTGTATTAGCTACTGGAGGTTTCGGACGAGTTTTCCAACGATCGACAAATGCTGTTATTAATACAGGAGATGGGTGTACACTCGCCGCACAGATTGGAGTCCCATTAAAAGACATGGAATTTGTTCAATTTCATCCCACAGGACTTTACGGATCAAATATTTTGATATCTGAAGGATCTCGAGGAGAGGGAGGATATCTCGTTAATGCTGAAGGCAAAAGATTCATGGAAAAGTATGCTCCAGAGAAGATGGAACTTGCTCCACGAGATATTGTAGCTCGAGCAATTCAAACTGAAATAAAAGAAGCTCGTGGGTTTGAAAACGCCTATGTTCACCTTGATTTGACCCATCTTGGAGCTCAGAAAATAAAAGAGCGGTTACCTGGTATCCGGGAAATTTCTATTTATTTTGCAGGCGTGGATCCAATTGAGAATCCAATGCCAGTACAAGCGACTCAACACTATTCCATGGGAGGAGTCCATTGTAATGTAAATGGAGAAACTTCTGTCAAGGGATTATACGCTATTGGTGAGGGAGCCTGTTTGAGTCTTCATGGTGCAAATCGATTAGGAGGCAATTCATTAATCGAAACACTCGTCTTCGGACGTTTAGTCGGAAAAAAAATCCTAGAGTCCTTTAATGACTTTTCTAGTCCTGATATTGAAGCAGTTAAGAATGACAAGATTAAAATAAGCGAGAAAATCCAAGCGTTACTTTTGAAGGAATCTGGGGAATTCATAGCTACCCTTCGGGAAGAAATGGGTGCAACTATGGATGATTTTGTAGGAGTTTTTCGAACTGAAGAAGAATTGAAAACTGCTCTTGAGAACATTAAGAACCTCAAAAAGCGATTTAAAAAGGTATTTGTTGGAAATAAAGAACGAGAGTTCAACTTTGCATTAATTAGAGCTCTAGAGTTAGAAAACATGTTATTCCTCGCAGAATCTATTACTATCGGTGCTTTATATCGCAAAGAAAGTAGAGGTGCTCATTGGAGAGTAGATTATCCACAACGGGATGATAAGGAATTTTTGAAACATTCTTTAGTAACCTGGGATCAAGACGGAAATCCCTTAATTACTTTTTCAGATGTGAACCTCAAAGGTCCTACTATTAGTTTTGAAGTTAAGGAGAGGGTGTACTAAGGATGTATGATGGGAAATGAAATTTAAAATAGCCCGTGGGAAGGATGGGAACATATCTCATTATGATGTCTTTGACATCGAACCTCGGAAAGGAATGACAGTCTTAGACGCGTTATTTGAAATCCACGATAAGCAAGATCCCTCAATCTCCTTTCGATATGCTTGTCGAGGGGCAATTTGTGGCAGTTGTGGCATGTTAATTGATAAAGTACCCCAACTTGCGTGTAGAATACAACTTAGTATTTTAAAATCAAAAGAATCAGAAATGAAACTTAAACCCTTTCAGGCATTATCAAAAGCTCCAGAAGATTGGGATCGTGAAACAGAGATTCTTATTGAACCTTTACCAAATTTACCAGTGCTTAATGACTTAGTTGTTGATATGACAAAATTCTTTGAAGCTCTTGAAACTATGAAACTTTGGGCAGATCCCACAGAGGGAGAAGAGCCTCGAGTACAAACGATAAAAGAACGAGCTCGAATAGATCGGTTTGTTAATTGTATTATGTGTCAATTATGCTTCGCTTCGTGTCCAATCAACGCAGAAAAAGATGAATATGTTGGTCCTGCAGCTTTAGCAAAAGCTAGGCGGTTCTATGATGATTCAAGGTCCCTTAACAAAGATTGGTATCTTGAAGCAGCAAAAACTCCAGAGGGGGCACCTCTTTGTGATCTTATCATGAACTGTGTTCGAGCTTGTCCTAAAGGTGTTGCTCCAGGGGGAGCAATACGAAAAATGAAAAAATAACAATAATTTCTTCGTAGTTTGAATGCAACCAGATTTACATAAAATCAAATAACAATTATAA